>JAKAIC010000141.1 GCA_021814565.1 Actinomycetes bacterium
TTGCGTACCGCAGTGTCGTACCAGCCGCAGTTCTGCCACACCGCGGAGTGCTTGCCGCCGACGGGTGGCGTCTGGGCATAAGCCACCGTGCCACTCACGTGATCCCGGGGCAGGCCAGGGAAGGTCTGCAGTCCGGTGATCGGCGTTGTGGCAGCAACCGTCTGCGATCGGATGCCCAGCCAGGTGAGTCCGGCGATAGCCACCAGGGAGGCCGCCACAACGCTCCCCCAGAGGAGGCTCCGACGCCGTCGTTCCGCTCGCGCCTGTTCCGCTCGCAACGTCGCAGCGATCTCTCGGGCGCTGTTCTTCCCAGACATGTGACTCCTTGGGGTGTGCATCGCATGGTTGCGGGTGAGGCTGAATGTGCGATCCGGATCCGATGAAGAATCGATGAAGGTGCATAGCGGCTGCGATGCAGGCGCGCCCCGGCGGGAGCTGCCGCGGCCCTGCCAGCATCAGGGACGTGAGGATCCCATGGATGGCGTCGATGGACAACCGGACGCTGCAGGCGGGCGCGACCAGACCCCGCCCAGCAACCCGGGAGGCCACGGTTGGTGACTCGCGCGGCTGCACCTTTGCCCGCCCTCGCACGACCAAGATGGACCGGTCAAGTGGCAATCTAGGCGCATGAGCGATCTGATCGACACGCGGGAGATGTTCCTCAAAGCCATCTTCGAGCTGAACGAGACGGGTGCTCCTGCCCTACGGGCGCGCTTGTCGGAACGGCTCGGTCAGGCCATGCCGAGCGTCTCCCAGACCATCACGCGCATGATCCGCGAGGGCTTCGTGACCCTCGATGACGACCGGCACGTCGTGCTCACAGCGTTGGGAGCAGCACGAGCGACTGCAGTCGTCCGCAAGCATCGCATGGCCGAACGCCTGCTCCATGATGTGCTGGGGCTGGACTGGAGCAAGTGCCACGATGAAGCCTGCCGCTGGGAGCACGTGATCACGGACGAAGCGGAATTGCTCATCGCCAGGCAACTCGTCACATTGGATACCGACCCATACGGCAACCCCATCCCCGGCCTTGAGGCCCTCGGCCTGCCGCCCGCGGCGGAACGGGCCACGACCACGCATCTTGTTGAGGTGGCAGGCCGGCTGGGCGGCGCTGGAGAAGTCTGCGTGGCGTCCATCGGTGAGGCGGCACAGGCGCATCCGCAGCTGCTGCGCCGATTGTCGGATGCAGGGATCGGCATCGGCGTCACTGTGAACTGCCGCCGCGTCGACGGCAACTACCTGCTGCAGGCGCAGGGTTCGGCGCTGGTGGTGGAGCTCGACCGGCAGCTCGCCGAGCAGTTCTTCGTATCAGTTTGACAAACGGCATGGACTTTAGGTTAGGTAAGCCTCACCTAATTCGACGGAGGCATTGTGTTCGCCAACTTCCTCATCGGCCTGCGAGAGGGCCTGGAGGCCACCCTGCTCGTGAGCATCCTGCTCGCCTACCTGGTCAAGACCGGCCGCACTGATGCACGGCGCCCGCTGTGGGCTGGCGTGGCGCTGGCCGCGGTCCTCAGCCTGGGCTTCGGCGCCATGCTCACGTTCGGCACCTCGGAGCTCTCCGATGCAGCCCAGGAAGGCTTCGCCGGAACGCTGTCGGTCATCGCCGTCGGATTTGTCACCTGGATGATCTTCTGGATGAAGCGCACGGCGCGCGATCTGCGTGGCGACCTGCACCGTCGACTCGACGTTGCCTTCGGCGTGGACGGCCGAGCCATCGCCGTCGTCGCCTTCCTGGCCGTGGCCCGCGAGGGCCTGGAGACGGCACTGTTCATCTGGGCTTCGCTGCGGTCCGCCGGATCCGGGCCGGCACCCCTGTCGGGCGCGGCTCTGGGGCTCGGATCTGCCGTGGCGCTGGGATGGCTCTTCTACCGCGGAGCGGTGCATCTCGATCTGGCCAAGTTCTTCCTGTGGACCGGCGCAGCACTGGTCATCGTGGCCGCGGGCGTGCTGGCCAATGCGGTGCTGGATCTGCAGGGGGCGGGACTGCTGCCGGGAGCGGGCAGTATCGCCTTCGACATCAGCGGCGCCCTCCCCCTCGAGAGCTGGTACGGGTCGCTCGTCAAGGGCATTCTCAACATCTCAGCGGCTCCGTCATGGCTCGCTGTCGCCGCATGGGTCATGTACGTGGTGCCGGTGATGTCCGCTTTCCTGCGGGTGACGTCACAACCGGCAGCGCTCGCCCAGCGCTGACCGCTGGCTCCAGCGAGCGCGCTCAGGTGAGCAGGGGCAGCCGCACCATGAAGCTGGACCCGAGACCGGCACCGTCACTGCGAGCGGTGATGGTTCCACCGTGGTCGGCCACGATGGCCTTGGCAATGGTGAGCCCCAGACCACTGCCTGATCCGTCCACGCTGACCCGTGACGGATCGACACGGTGGAAGCGGTCGAATACCGAGCTGAGCTGGCTCGGCGGGATGCCTTCACCGGTATCGGCGACCGTGACCAGGAAGGCCACGGCATCCCGCCGGGCGGTCACCGTCACTCGCCCTCCGGTCGGGGTGTGACGCAGGGCGTTGTCAAGAAGATTGGCAAGCACCTGCTGCAGGCGCATGCCATCGGCTCGCACCGGGCAGGGCTCAGCGCAGCCGGCGTATCGCAGGAGCACTTGCTTGGCCGCATAGCGCGGCAGGGCAGCATTCACGGCGGCGGCTGCGACATCGCGGCCATCCACCGGTTCCAGCACCAGACCAAGTGCGTGTTCCGCGGCGGCAGCGCTCTCCCGCAGATCCCCGGCCAGCCGTCGCAGTCGCGCCACCTGGGTCCGCATGGTCGCCCAGGCCGCAGCGTCGCGGGGCATGACGTCGTCTTCCAGTGCGTCAATGTAAGCCTCGAGGGTGGCCAGCGGGGTTCGCAGCTCATGTGCCAGATCCGCGACCAACTGAGTTCGGGTGGACTCGGTTTCGGCCAGCCGGCGTGCCATGTCCGTGAAGGAAGCCGACAGCTGTTGCAGTTCGCGACTGAAGATGGCGTCAGGTACATCCACATCGAAGTGTCCGGCGGCAACCTCCTGCGCGGAATGTGCAAGGTCTTCCACGGGACGGGAGATGCGACGCACCAGCAGCCACGAGGTGGCGAGGGCCGCCAGCAGTGACATGACCGTGCCCACGACCACCGAGATTCCGAATGCGGAGGCGAACGCCTCCTCGGCGTGCATGCGCACGCCCGTGGAGTCCACACCGGCGCTCGCCAGGTGCTCATGGAACAGGCGTGGTGCCACCAGAGCTGCCGAGACGAGCAAGGTGCCGGCACCGACCCCGACCACCACCGCCTGCGCGATCATGAGGCGTGAAGCCAGGCGTGGACGACGCCGGATCATCCGCTGCCCATTCCGTAGCCCACACCGCGAACGGTGCGAATGAATCGCGGTTCAGCAGCGGTGTCCCCCAGCTTGGTGCGGACATGGCCGATGTGCACATCGACCACGTGTTCATCGCCATACCAGCCAGGCCCCCACACC
>JAKAIC010000038.1 GCA_021814565.1 Actinomycetes bacterium
GCCGGCGCCTGGATGTCGGCTGCCGTGGCGGCACCGGGACCGGACTTGCGGAGCACCATGATCTCGGGCTCGTCCGACTCCGAGGAGACGACGATGTTCTTGATGTTGAGGATGATCTCGACCACGTCCTCCTTGATGCCCTCGATGGTCGAGAACTCGTGCAGCACACCGTCGATACGGATGCTGGTGACGGCGGCACCGGGGATGGAGGAGAGCAGGGTCCGGCGCAGCGAGTTGCCGAGCGTGTAGCCGAAACCAGGCTCCAACGGCTCAAGCGCGAAACGCGAACGGGTAGGGGTGATCGGCTCTTCCGACAGGGTCGGACGCTGAGCGATAAGCACTATGTGTTCCTTTCGGGCGACGACCTCTATATGACGTCGCAGTCGGGATAAAGACTGGTACCGCGCAGGGCGGCTCGCATCGCATCGGTGTCGGGGCCCGTACGGCCCCGACACCAACGATGGCTACTTCGAGTAGAGCTCGACGATGAGCTGTTCCTGAACGGCGGTATCGATCTGCGCGCGCACCGGGAGCTGGTGCACAAGGATGCGCATCTTCGAAGGGATGACATCCAGCCACGCGGGCACCGGGCGATCCCCGGCCTCGGCGCGGGCGACCACGAACGGCGTCAGCTCGCGGGAGTTGACGGCAACCTCGATGATGTCGCTCGGCGAGACGCGGGCCGACGGAATGTCGAGACGCTTGCCGTTGACGGTGATGTGGCCGTGACGCACCAGCTGGCGGGCCATGTCGCGGCTCTTGGCGAAGCCGGCACGGTAGATCACGTTGTCAAGGCGGGACTCGAGAATGCGCAACAGGTTCTCACCGGTCTTGCCACTCTTCTTGTTCGCCTCTTCGTAGTACCCGCGGAACTGCTTCTCGAGCACACCGTAGATGCGAGCAGCCTTCTGCTTCTCGCGCTTCTGCAGCAGGTACTCGGATTCCTTGGTGCGAGCGCGTCCATGCTGCCCCGGGGGGTAGGGACGGATCTCGATGGGGCACTTGGCAGACTCACACTTTGATCCCTTGAGGAAAAGCTTCGTCTTCTCGCGACGGCAGCGCTTGCAGTCGGGTCCTGTGTAACGGGCCATGGTGTTCTCTCCTCCTCAGTCAATCAAACACGGCGCCGCTTGGGAGGGCGGCATCCGTTGTGGGGTGTGGGTGTGACGTCCGAGATCGAGCCGACCTCGAGACCAGTTGCCTGAAGCGAACGAATCGCCGTCTCGCGGCCCGAACCCGGACCCTTGACGAAGACGTCGACCTTCTTCATGCCGTGATCCATCGCGCGGCGGGCAGCGGCCTCAGCGGCCATCTGCGCGGCGTACGGGGTGGACTTGCGTGAGCCCTTGAAGCCGACCTGGCCGGCGGAGGACCACGAAATCACTGCACCCGTGGGGTCCGTGATGGAAATGATGGTGTTGTTGAACGTGCTCTTGATATAGGCCTGGCCGAGCGCAATGTTCTTGCGCTCCTTGCGGCGGACCTTCTTCGCGCCGGCGTTGGCCTTTGCTGTCTTTGACGGTGCCATTCAGCAAACTCCTACTTCTTCGGCTTCTTCTTGCCGGCGACGGTCTTCTTGGGACCCTTACGAGTGCGCGCGTTGGTGTGCGTGCGCTGACCGCGAACCGGGAGGCCGCGGCGATGGCGAATGCCCTGGTAGCAGCCGATTTCGACCTTGCGGCGGATGTCGGCCTGCACCTCACGACGGAGGTCGCCTTCGAGCTTGAAGTTGCCTTCGAGGTAGTCGCGGAGCTTGACGAGTTCTTCGTCCGTCAGGTCCTTGACGCGAGTGTCGGGGTTGATGCCGGTCGCGGCCAGAGTTTCGTCTGCGCGAGTACGACCAACGCCGTAGATATAGGTGAGCCCGACCTCGACGCGCTTATCGCGCGGAAGGTCGACACCAACAAGACGTGCCATCGGGCGGTGCTCTCTTTCGGGAAGTGGCTGAGGTCTGGACGCTGGATCGATTCCACCCGCCCGGGTGGGTCCCCGGCCTCAGTACCGGGGGTGGCGTCTTCGTCCTTATGGCAACGGACGGAGGGACGGATCTGGCGTCTCTGGCGTATTGAGTTGTGGTTTGGTGTCTGGCGCGCGATCAGCCCTGGCGCTGCTTATGGCGGGGGTTTTCGCAGATCACCATGACGACACCATGGCGACGGATGACCTTGCACTTGTCACAGATCGTCTTGACGCTGGGGTTGACCTTCATGGTTGCTCTTTCTGTTCGCTCACTTGTACCGGTAGACGATGCGACCTCGCGAGAGGTCGTAGGGCGAGAGCTCCACGACGACACGGTCGGTCGGCAGAATGCGGATGTAGTGCTGCCGCATCTTGCCGCTGATGTGCGCAAGCACCTTGTGGCCGTTCTCGAGCTCCACACGGAACATGGCGTTCGGAAGCGCTTCGAGGATGGTGCCCTCGACTTCGATGGCACCGTCTTTCTTGGCCAAGTGTTCACACCTTCACTACTGGGTTGTCGGCGTGACATGACCGCCGGGCAACGCGCACCCGGTTTTTCAAAAACAAGGCAATACGAGCTCGGCGTGCATAGCACACCGAGGGCTGAGCGTACGGGAAATCCACAGCGGAACCCAAATCGGCACTTCCGCGCCCTCCCACCCCCCAGCGGCCAGGGCTCTGCGCCCTATCCTGAGTATTGTGTCAGCTTAGTCGGAATCGGCCTTCGGGCATCCGAATCTGCGCCGAAACGGTTCAACAATTCATCGCGATTGGACCCGTTCATGCTTGCGCCAGGCTGGTGCGGCGTGTGGAATAGCACAGTGAACGCGGACCAACCGGCCGCCACCACAGCTAAGAAGGGCGCAGACACATGCGAATCATTGAAAATCTGGTGCGCGGCCAGCTCGCCGCCAAGGACGGCATCGCATCGATGCAGCGTCGTCTGGTCAAGCAGGAAGGCGCCTCGGCCGTCGAGTACGCCCTCATGGTCGGCCTCATCGCCGTCGTCATCATTGTCGCCGTCACGGCCCTCGGCAACAAGCTGAGCGCCACGTTCTCCAGCACGGCCAGCTCCATCTAGTGCTGTGACGCGACTCGGCCCTCGGCATGGGGCCCGCCCCGGCGGTGCCGTTGCTCCACGCAGTTCGATGGCCGCGTCGCAATAACTGAAGCATTGCTCGTGTGCGCCGGATCCGGTCAGGCCTGGATCCGGCGCACTGCTGTATCTGCGACAGAATGGGGCAGTTATGAGCACCCAGCTTGCGCCAGATAGCGTCATGCCGGCTCGCAGTAAGGCTGCGGGCCGCACCAGGGGTGCCGTAGCGGTGGAGGCGGCCCTCATCCTCCCCATCATTCTCATGGTGCTGTTCGGCATCATCGATTTCGGGCGCCTGCAGTATGAACGCATCACCGTCACGCAGGCTGCCATTGAAGGCGCGCGGGCCTCGTTCTACAAGCGCGGCGACGCCGTTATCGCCGGCGCCGTCACTGCAGCGGCCGGGCCGCTGAGCGTGGTGATCACCGCCAAAACCAACGACAACTGCGCGACACCGGACACCGAAACCACCGTCACCGTGGCCAGGCCATCAGAATTCGTCTGGCTGACACCGGTGCTCCGCTCGTTTCACCTCACGGTCACAGCCACCGGGGCCTTCCATTGTTTGAACTGATGCATCGGGGCAAGCGCGGCAACAGCGATGACGGTGTTGTCGCCGTCATCGTGACCTTCTTCTTCGGCGCGAGCGTGTTGGTGGTGCTGCTGGCACTGGTGATCGACATCGGCACCATGCAATGGGAGCGGCGCCAACTGCAGAACGGTGCCGATGCAGCCGTCGCCCGGGCGGCACTGGATTGTGTGCTCAATGACGGCAGCACCCACATCTGTGGCAGCCTGGCCGCGCCTATCAGCGTGGCCTCACTCAATGCAGCCGACGGTGCCGAAACCATCACCGCCACCGATCTCTGCGGTGCCGGCAACCCGGCCCTCACCGCGTGCACCACGGTCGGCACCGGCGTGCACAACTGCCCGACCGCCACCATGCCGCCCAATTACGTGCGGGTCACCGCCAGCACCTGGTCCGCGGGTGGCAGCCGCTTCGTGCCGCAGTTCTTCTCCTCCGCCATTCCCGGCGTCGGGCCACGGACCCTCAGCGCCTGCAGCCTGGCCGCGTGGGGCGCCCCGGCCGAGATTTCCTCGTCGGCGCCCTTCGCCATCGGGGCCGGCTGCTGGCAGCAGCAGTTGGCATACGCCGCAGCACAGGGACTGCCCGCCTATCCCACCAGCCCCTCCTACACCGGCGTGGCCGGCGTGGGCGCCAGCCCCGAACCTTCGAACTATGAGATGGCCCTAGCCCTTTCCGGCAACGGCACCGGCTCCGGCACCAACAACTGCACCAGCACCGCCAACATCAACGGTGGCTTCGGCTGGCTCACACCGACTACGAGCGGCAGCGATACCTGCTTCCTCGATTTCATGTACAACCAGACCACCTCGAACCCCGGCGCATCGTTGAGCCAGGCCAGCTGCCAGGACAAGATGAATGCGCTGGTGAATGCGACGCCCACAGCCAACAACAAGTTCACACCGGCCTACTTCAACCGTGTCTCCTACATCCCGGTCTTCGATTCCGCCACCGGAACCACCTATCACGTCACCGGATTCGCGGCTTTCTACATGACGGGCTACCAGGTGCCGTCGCTGGGCAAGAACGCTGCCCCGCGCAACGACGCCCTGGCCTGCCCCTCCAATTCCGTGTGCATCTACGGCTGGTTCCTGAAGTCCAGTCTGCTGGCGTCCAGCGCGGCTTCACTAACCTCCAGCACCGGTGTCACCAACACCAGCGGCACAAATTACGGCTTGAATGTGGTGAGTTTGGTTGGTTAGCGAAGGCCGGGACGGGATGATGCACCCATGAAGGGGAGACGTCTTGTCGCGGCCGTGCTGGCGCTGGTACTGGCGGTGGTGGGGGCCGGTGCGCTGTGGTGGTACGCCCAATCCGCTGATCAGCGAGCAGCACAGGGCCTGAACCCGGTTGACGTTTACGTGGCGACCGGGGACATCCCGGCAGGCACCACGCTGGGCGCGGCGGTGGCGGCAAACCTGCTCACCGTGCAACAGATCCCGCAGCGCCTCGCCCCCGCAGACGCCAGCACCAAGGTCGACGCCTCCAACTCCTCGAATGTCGCGGTCACGGAGATCCGACCCGGCGATCTGGTGCTGCTCTCGCGCTTCGCTGCGCCGCAACAGGCAGCAAGCGGTCTGGCCCTGCCCGCGGGCACTATTGCGGTCTCCGTGGACGTCGCCGACACGCCACGCGTGGGCAACTTCGTGCATCCAGGTAGCCGGGTTGCCATCTTCCTCCTCTACCCCACCGCGGACGGCAAGGGCAAACAGACCCGCTTGCTGCTGCAGGACGTGCTGGTGCTCGCCGTCGGCGATTCGGTTGACCCGTCCACGGGCACCGCACAGGTCCCGAGCACGCGCCTCACCGTCGCCGTGGACCAGTTGTCGGCCGAGAAGCTGATCCAGTCCACCACGGCCGGCACGCTCTACCTCGGCCTCATGAACGCGCAATCGACGGTCGCACCCGCCCCGCCGGTTACCGACGCCGATCTCTTCAGGTGATGACATGGCCCTCTTCCTGGACACCAGCCGCGGCGATTCCGACGCAACCGCATACGCCATCGGCGACGATGTGGTGCGGGTTGCCAGCGCACACCTCCTGAACCGAGCCGTCGAGGACAATCCCGGCGAGGCACTCGTCGTCATCGATGCCGACTACGACCTGGCCGGTGCACTGGCCATCGCCAGCGACTACCGCATCCGCCGGCCCTCACTCGGCGTAGTCCTGCTGCGGCGACGCATCGACGTGGCGCTCATCGCACAGGCGCTGCAGGCAGGTGTGCGCGAGGTAGTCACCGTCGACGACCTCCCCGCCATCGCCGCGGCCTGCAAGCGTTCACGCGAGGTGTCCGCGCGCCAACTGGGCATCACGCCCTCCATCGGCCAGGGGCAGATCGTCACCGTCTTCTCATCCAAGGGCGGATGCGGCAAGACCACCATTGCCATCAACCTCGCGGTCGCGCTGAGCGCGGTCGAGCGGCGCAAGACCATCCTGGTGGACCTCGACCTGCAGTTCGGCGACGTCGGCATCTCGCTGGGCCTGCCGAGCACACCCACCATTGCCGATGCCCTGCCCATGCAAGGACAACTCGACGCCATCGGTGTCGCGTCCCTGATCCACCCGCACGGGTCGGGACTCGACTGCCTGCTGGCACCCATGACGCCGGAGGAAGTGGAGAGCATCCCCGGCGCACTCGTCACCGAGATGCTGCAGGTGCTGCGCACGGAGTATGACTACGTCGTCATCGACTCACCACCCGCCTTCACCGACACCGTGCTGGCGGCACTGGACCTTTCCGACACCTACGTGCTCGTCACCACCCCCGACATTCCCGCGCTCAAGAACCTGCGCATCACGCTCGACACCTTCGACGAGCTGGGCTACCCGCGCTCGGCCTGGCAGTTGGTGCTCAATCGCGGTGACGAGATGAACGGGCTGGAGTCCGGCGACATCGAGACGGCACTGGGTGCAAACGTGCATATCGTGATACCGCAGAGTTCCGATGTGTCACGTGCCGGGAATCGAGGCGTTCCCATCGTCACCGACAATCCGAGGCACCCGGTGGCGTTGGCATTGCAGAAGCTCGCGAGCATGCAGCGCGGACTCGACGCGGAGCGTGTCGGCGCGGTGGATGTGCGTCAACGCAAGACTGGACTGTTCCGAAGGGGCAAGTGATGTCAAGCCTCAGCGAACGATTGAGCCAGATCCGCGAGAAGGAGTACACGCCGACCACTCCTACCAAGACCCTGGCACAACGCGTGGGCTCCGGCATCGACGAGGGCAAGCAGGCTGATGTGCTCTCGGAGCTCAAGGTTCGTCTCAACGCCGCGCTGCTGGAGCGGCTGGGCCCGCGCCTGTACTCCAGCGAAATGGAGCCGCACGAACTGGAATCAGCGGTGCGCGAGACGGTGCTGGTGCTGCTGGAGGAGGAATCACTCCCCCTCACCTCCGCCGACCGCACGCGCCTGATCCAGGAGGTCGCTGACGACATCCTCGGCCATGGCCCCCTCGAGCCGCTGCTGCGCGATGCGGAAGTCACCGAGATCATCGTCAACGGCCCGCACAAAGTCTTCGTCGAGCGTCGCGGCAGGCTCTCGCGGACCGATGTGGAATTCGACTCCGAGGAGCACCTGCGAAGGGTCATCGAGAAGATTGTCGCTCGCGTGGGACGTCGCGTCGATGAGTCCAGCCCCATGGTCGACGCGCGACTGCCCGACGGCTCACGCGTGAATGCGGTGATCCCCCCCATCGCCCTCGACGGTTCTTCGCTCACCATCCGCAAATTCGCCATTGACCCCTTCACCGCCGATGACCTGGTGGCCTTCGGCACCTTCAGCGAGGATGTGCGCACGCTGCTGCAGAGCGCCGTCAACGGCCGGCTCAACATCCTCATCAGTGGTGGCACGGGCTCTGGGAAGACGACCACGCTCAACGTCTTCTCCAGTTTCATCCCCGAGGATGAACGCATCGTCACCATCGAGGACGCGGCGGAACTGCAACTGCAGCAGGACCATGTCGTGCGCCTGGAGAGCCGACCCATGAACATCGAAGGTCGTGGCGAGATCTCCATTCGCGATCTGGTGCGCAACGCGCTGCGCATGCGCCCCGATCGCATCATCGTCGGCGAGGTCCGCGATGCCGCCGCGCTCGACATGCTGCAGGCCATGAACACCGGCCATGACGGATCGCTCACCACCGTGCACGCCAACACACCACGTGACGCACTGGCGCGGGTTGAGACCATGTGCCTCATGTCCGGCGTCGACCTGCCGGCCCGCAGTATCCGCGAACAGATCGCTTCGGCCATCCATCTGGTGGTGCAGCAGGCCCGCCTGCGCGACGGTAGTCGTCGCATCACCCACATCACGGAGGTGGTGGGCATGGAGGGCGACATCGTCACCACCCAGGACCTCTTCACCTATGACTACCGCGGTAGCGAGGGCGCCGGCGGCGCGCTGGTTCCCACGGGCATCCGGCCCACCTTCCTGGATGACCTGATGTCCCGCAATCTCCCGTTGCCGGCCATCTACACCAGCGCCACGTTCTGAGTTCGCATGCGACCCCTGCTCGGAGCTCTGGCGCTCACCGCGCTCTTCGGTATCGCGCCCCTCAGCGCGGACCCGGTGGTGACGGTGGACTCCGCGGCCTGGCGCGGTTCAACGCTGGTGGTCACTGCGCACGCGGATGCTGTCCCGGCCGCGGCTGTGCAGGGCCTGTCCGCCACCCTGACCGTGAACGGCGTGCAGCGTCAGGCGCAACTGCAGGTGACGCAGGAAAGCGTCACCTCGACGCCGGTGCAGCAGACCGTGATGCTGGTGCTCGATGCCAGCGGATCCATGGCCGGCCCGAGGCTGCGCGCGGCGAACGTTGCCGCCGCGCGATTCCTGGCCGGTGCGCCCGCCATTGATCCCATCGGCGTGGTGGCATTCTCCGACACCGCACGACTGTTGCTTGCTCCCACCCTCAACCATGACCTGGTCACTGCCGCCATCAGCGGAATTCGGGCCAGGGGCAACACTGCCCTCTTCGATGCCGTGGCCCTCGCCACCCGAACGGCTGCTGGTGCCCGCCAGTGCACGGTGCTTGTGCTGAGTGACGGCCAGGACACCTCCAGTCGTATCAACAGGCTGACCCTGGGCAACCAGTTGCGAGCGAGCAACTGCGTTACCTCCTTCGTCGGCTTCCAGGCCACACCGGCGATGATGGCTGTCCTCGACGACCTGGCGACGGCGGGCCGCGGACGGGCCTTCACCAAATTCGATGCCGCCGGCATCGCCGATGTCTTTGCCCGCTCACTGCGGACTGCTTCCGGCCGCTATGTGTTCAGCGCCATGTTTCCCCCTGTCCTGGCACACTCAACCTCCGAGGTGAGCCTGGCCGTCAGCGTCGGTGGCACCACCAGCCGGGCAACTGCGCCCGTAGCACCTGCAGTGGTCCCCGTGCCACCGTCGGCATCCGGCGCCCAGCGCATCAGTACCGACGCCATGCTGGTGCTGCTGGCACTGTTCACCGGGTTGGGGATCTTCGCCTTCGCATGGTTGGTGTCGGCGGATATGGGTGACCGACGACACCGCCGACATGCCGGCAAGCTCATCGAGACCTACGCCATGCGACGGGTTCGCGTGGACACTGTGGCCCAGCCGCGGACCATGCTGGACCAGCTGGAAGACCTGGTGCGTCCGGTGCTGGCCCGCAAGGGCCGCGCGGAACGTCTGGGTGTACTGCTCGACGGCGCCGCGGTGAATCGCAGCCCCGAGCAATGGGTCCTCATCAGCGCAGGACTGGGGGTGGCACTGACGACCGTCTTCACCCTGCTCTCGGGGTCGCTTCCGGCTGCGTTGCTCATGGGCATGGCCATCTCCTCGGTGCTGCCCAACGCCTTCTTGAAGCAGCGACGTGGCGCTCGCTCCAAGCGCTTCGAGGCCGGCCTGCCCGATGCGCTGATGCTGGTGGCCAGCAGCCTCCGTTCGGGCTTCGCGCTGGATCAGGCCATCGTGGCGGCAGCCGATCAATCCGACAATGAGGTGGCGACCGAACTCAAGCGTGCGGTGCAGGAGATACGCATCGGAGCCGCTCTGGAGGACGCCCTGGAGCGGGCTGCCATCCGTATCAACAGCGCGGACTTCCTGTGGGTGGTCACCGCCCTGCGCATCCAGCGTCGCTCCGGCGGCAACCTCGCGGAACTGCTCATCACCGTCTCCAAGACGGTGCGGCAGCGTGCCGACCTGGCCCGCGAGGTGCGCGCCTTGACGGCCGAGGGTCGTATGTCCGCATACACGCTTATGGGCCTGCCCATCGGGCTTTTCGGCTTCCTCATGATCACGCAACCCTCCTACCTGACGCCGCTGTGGACCGAGCCCCTGGGCTGGGCCATGAGTGCCGCAGCAATCACCATGCTGACCATCGGCTGGCTGCTCATGAATCGCATGATCAAGGTCGAGATCTGATGACCGCTGCGGATCTGGGAACGCTGATGTACTGGTTGGGCTTCGGCGCGCTGGCGCTGGCGGTGGTGAGCGTTTTGGTTGCAATCTTCTCGGCCGATGACGAGCGCCCGGCGATCCGGCGCAACCTCGACCTGCTCGATCGCGAGATCCGGGAATGGGCAAGACTCAAGCGCAAGCAGGAGATCCCCCATCCGCTCCACATACGAATGCTGCACGCGGCCAACCCCGTGGGACGCCGCCTGGTGTTGCCGAATTCGCTGAAGGACCTGGAGTCCAAGGTGACCTACGCCGGCAATCCCCCGTTCTGGACGCTCGACAACATCCTTGCCATGAAGGTCTTCTCAGTCGTCGCCGGCCTTACGCTCGGCATCCCGGGCCTGCTGCAGGGCTCGTCCACGGGCCTGCTTGCCGGCCTCGGCATCACGCTCATCGGTTATGAGATCCCCGACCTCATGATCGGCAATCTCGCCACGCAACGGCAGGCCGACATCCGTCGCTCCTTGGCCGACACCCTTGACCTGCTCACGGTCACCGTGGAGGCGGGCCTCGGCTTCGATGCCGCGGTGAGCCAGGTGGCCACACATTCAGAAGGCCCGCTGGCCGGCGAATTGCGCCGCTACCTCAAGGAGAAGCAGATCGGCCTCTCATCGCGAGAAGCCCTGCAGTCGCTGGCGGCACGCACCACCGTGGCTGAGATGAAATCCTTCACCTCAGCCCTCTTGCAGGCCGAGCGCATCGGCATTTCCATCGGACCGGTGCTCCGCGAACTCACCAGCGAGATGCGAATCAAGCGGCGTCAGCGAGCGCAGGAGAAGGCGCAGCAGGTGCCGATCAAGATCCTGGTGCCGATGCTCCTGTTCATCTTCCCCACCTTCCTCATCGTCGTACTGGGACCGGCTGCGCTCAACGCCATCAAGCAGTTCAGCGGCCACTGAGGATCAGGATCCGCTGTACGCGGTAACACCCAACTCGGCGAGCTTGGCCACTCCCCCATCCAGTGCCGTGGTCACCCAGGGTCCTGCCTCGGTGATGCAGACGGTGTGCTCCCAGTGCGCGGCACGCGAATCGTCGAGCGTTACCACGGTCCAGTCGTCCTCCAGCACCCGGGTGTCGATGGTGCCGACCGTCACCATGGGCTCGACGGCCAGGGCCATGCCCACCTTCAACTCCGGCCCCTTACCTGCTGCACCGTAGTTGGGCACGGGTGGATCCATATGCATCTGGGTGCCGATGCCGTGGCCCACGTAGTCCTCGATGACATGCCAATCACCGTCGGCACGCACGCAGCGCTCGACCGCGTGCGAGATGTCGGTCAGGCGATGTCCGGCCACAGCCTGGGCCAAGCCGGCCCACAGCGAACGCTCGGTGACATCGATGAGCCGGCGAGAGGTGTCGTCGATCTCGCCCAGGCCGAAGGAGATGGCGGCATCGCCATGCCAGCCCTCCACGATGGCGCCGAAGTCGACGCTGACCAGATCACCATCGCGCAGCGCTCGCGCGCCGGGGATGCCGTGGACCACCTCCTCATTCACGGATACGCAGATGGTGGCGGGAAAGCCGTGATAGCCGAGGAACGAGGAGGTGGCGCCCGCGAGGCGAAGCTGCTGGCGGGCGATGTCATCGATGTCCGCCGTGGTCATCCCCACAACCGCCTGCTGGCGAACCAGCTCCAGGGTTCGGCCCACGACCAGGCCGGCCTGTCGCATGTGCAGGAACTGGGCATGCGACTTGAGCTCAATGCGATTGCCGCGTCGGAAAGCCACCGCTATTTCCCCAGCACTGTCAGGATGCGGTCAGTTACGTCCTCCACGGGACCGACGGCGTCCACCTGTCGCAGCAGACCGCGAGCGCTGTAGACCTCGGTGAGCGGCGCTGTCTCGTTGTGGTACACCAGCAGTCGGTTGCGGATGACGTGATCGTTGTCGTCGGATCGGCCCTGCAGCGCAGCACGCGCCAGCAGGCGCTGCACCACCACCTCGGGATCCACGGTCAGCTCCACCACGGCATCCAGCATGGCGACAGCTTCCGTGAGCAATGCATCCAGGTAGTGGATCTGGTCGATGGTGCGGGGGTAGCCGTCGAGCAGGAACCCGGCCGCCGCGTCGGGCTGAGCCAGGCGCTCGCGGATCATGCCGTTGGTGATGTCATCCGGCACGTAGTTGCCCGCCACGATGTACTGACGAGCCGCTTGGCCCAGCGGGGTGTTCCGTGCGATGTTCACGCGGAAGATCTCGCCCGAGGAGATATGGGGTATGTCAAGGCGTCCGGCAATGACCGCGGCCTGGGTTCCCTTACCGGCTCCGGGCGGACCCATGAGGATGATGCGCACTTCGGGGCTCCCCGTTGGTTAGCGCAGGAAGCCCTCATAGCTGCGCTGCTGCAACTGGGACTCGATCTGCTTGACGGTATCCAAGCCGACGCCGACCATGATCAGAAGGGAGGTTCCGCCGAACAGGAAGCGATTTCCGACACCCAGCAGGCCGAACGCGATAAGCGGGATGATGGCGATCACCGCCAGGTACAGGGAACCGGGCGCAGTAAGCCTCGAGATCACGTACTGCAGGTAGTCCTCGGTGGGGCTGCCGGCACGAATGCCGGGGATGAACCCGCCGTAGTTCTTGAAGTTGTCCGCCGTCTCCTTGGGGTTGAAGGTGATGGCGACGTAGAAGTAGGTGAAGAAGACGATGAGCGCGCCGTACATCAGCATGTAGGTGGGGTGATCACCCTTGGAGAGGTTGGTCGAGATCCACTGCGCCCAACCGGCCGTGGAACCGCTGAGATTCACGGCCAGCGTCGGGATGTAGAGCAGCGAGGACGCGAAGATGACCGGGACCACGCCCGCCATGTTCACCTTGAGCGGGATGTAGGTGGAGGTGCCGCCGTACTGCTTGCGACCAACCATGCGCTTGGCGTACTGCACGGGCACGCGACGCTGTGCCTGCTCCACGAAGACCACACCGGCAATGGTGAGGATGCCGACTGCCAGGGTGAGCAGGAAGGTGAACGCACCGTTGGTGCGCCAGATGTTCAACAGCTGGCCGGGGAAGGTGGCGATGATGGAGGTGAAGATCAGCACCGACATGCCATTGCCGACACCCTTGTCAGTCACCAGTTCCGCCAACCACATGATGAGCGACGTGCCCGCAGTGAGCGTGAACACCATGACGATGAGCAGGAACACCGACTGATCAGGGATCAACTGGGCGTTGCAACCCGGGAGCAGACGGCCGGGGGTACGCGCCATGGTGAGGATGGAGGTCGACTGCAGCAGCGAGAGGCCGATCGTGAGATAACGAGTGTACTGCGTGATCGTCGAGTTGCCCGACTGGCCCTCCTGCTTCAATGCCTCAAGCCGGGGAATGACCACCGTCAACAACTGCATGATGATGCTGGCGGTGATGTACGGCATGATGCCGAGCGCGAACACCGACAACTGCAGCAGCGCGCCACCGGAGAACAGGTTCACGAGACCCAGGATCGGGTTCTCCTGCACCTGGCTCAGGCAGTTCTGGACGGCCTTGTAGTCGACACCCGGTGTGGGCACGACGGAACCAAGGCGGAACAGCGCGATGATGCCGATGACGAAGAGCAACTTCTTGCGCAGATCAGGCGTGCGAAACGCTGATACGAAGGCTCCGAGTTGCAAGGGGTTCCCCAATCTCGCTGCGGACCGAGCGGTCCGCTCAGGCTATCGGACTCAGATTTCGACGACGACGCCGCCAGCGGCCTCGATCTTGCTCTTCGCAGAATCCGAGAACGCATTGGCAGTGACACGAACCTTGACCGAGATGTCGCCCTGACCGAGCACCTTGACGGGCTCGCCCTTGCGCACGGCACCCGCATTGACGAGCTCGGTGATACCGATGATGCCGCCCTCGGGGAACAGCTTCTGCAACTGGGCCACGTTGACAACCTGGAATTCGACGCGGTTCGGGCTCTTGAAACCCTTCAACTTGGGAAGGCGCATATGCAGTGGCATCTGACCGCCTTCGAAGTTGGCCGGAACCTGGTAGCGGGCCTTGGTGCCCTTAGTGCCGCGACCCGATGTCTTGCCCTTTGAACCCTCACCACGTCCAACACGCGTGGGCTTGGTCTTGGCGCCCGGTGCGGGACGCAGGTGATGAACCTTGAGTGCCATGGTCAGTCAACTTCCTCAACGGAGATCAGGTGCGACACGGCGCGAACCATGCCACGGATTTCAGGGCGATCTTCCTTCACCACGACATCGCCGATGCGCTTGAGACCAAGCGAGCGAAGGGTCTCGCGGTGTTGCGGCAGACCGCCGACCGGGGACTTCTTCTGGGTGACCTTCAGACGCTGGCTCATGCGCCGACTCCTGCACGTGCGCGAAGAAGCGCTGCCGGGGCAACGTCCTCCAGGGGAAGACCGCGGCGAGCCGCGACCTGCTCGGGATTCTCGAGCATCTTCAGTGCCGCCACCGTGGCGTGCACGATGTTGATGGCGTTCGACGAGCCCAGGCTCTTGGACAGGACATCGTGGATACCCGCGCACTCCAGGACGGCGCGCACCGGGCCTCCGGCGATGACACCGGTACCAGCGGATGCCGGACGCAGCATCACCACACCGGCAGCGGCCTCGCCCTGCACCGGGTGCGGGATGGTGCTCTGCAGGCGGGGAACCTTGAAGAAGGCCTTCTTGGCTTCCTCGACGCCCTTGGCGATGGCCGCAGGCACTTCCTTGGCCTTGCCGTATCCGACGCCGACCGTGCCGTCACCATCACCGACCACGACCAGTGCGGTGAAGCTGAAGCGCCGACCACCCTTCACGACCTTGGCCACGCGGTTGATGAAGACCACACGCTCGATGAACTGTGACTTCTCGACTGGCGCCGCGGCACGATCGTCACGACGACCGCGACGTTCGCCGCGCTCGGGACGGTCGCCGCCGGTGGCGGTGCCACCGCGACGGTTGTTGTTGCTCTGACCTGCTACAGCCATGACTCTTCCCTCTCGTTAGAAGGCAAGGCCGCCCTCGCGGGCGCCTTCTGCCAGGGCCGCAACGCGACCGGTGTACTGGGATCCGCCGCGATCGAAGACCACGGCTTCGACGCCGGCGGCCTTGGCGCGCTCAGCGAGGACAGCGCCCACCTGACGGGCCTTGGCGGTCTTGTCACCGGAGGCGCTGCGCAGGTCAGCTTCGAAGCTGCTGGCCGACGCAAGCGTCCTGCCAGCGACATCGTCGACGACCTGGGCGAACACGTGGCGCGTGGAACGCGTGACAACCAGCCGCGGGACGGCGGCGGTGCCGCTGATGCGCTTGCGCAGGCGGATGTGGCGACGACGACGTGAAACCGACTTCGCGTCCAGACGCTTGCCGAATCGAGTGAGTGACATTACTTCTTACCAGCCTTACCAGCCTTGCGGCGGATGACTTCGCCTTCGTACTTGACGCCCTTGGCCTTGTACGGGTCGGTCTTGCGGAGCTTGCGGATGTTCGCGGCCACTTCGCCGACGAGCTGCTTGTCGATCCCTGCCACCGAGAACTTGGTCGGCGACTCGACCGCGAAGCTGATGCCCTCTGGAGGGGTGATGGTGATCGGGTGGCTGTAGCCAAGGGCGAACTCGAGGTCCGTGCCCTTGAGCACCACGCGGTAACCAGTGCCCGAGAGCTCCAGCTTCTTCACATAGCCATCGGTGACACCGATGATCATGTTGTTCACCAGCGTACGCGAGAGGCCGTGGAGGGCCTTCGACATGCGCTCGTCGTTGGGGCGGGTGACGGCGAGGGTGCCGTCCTCGTTCCTGTTGATCTCGATCGGCGCCGAGATCTCGCGGAAGAGCTGACCCTTGGGGCCCTTCACCGTGACAGCACGTCCTGCGATGTCAACCGAGACACCGCTGGGAATCGTGATGGGCATACGTCCAAT
>JAKAIC010000039.1 GCA_021814565.1 Actinomycetes bacterium
GATGATGACGGTGCCCGTGTCCTGGCACATGGGCAGGATGCCACCAGCTGACACGTTGACGTTCTTGAGCAGGTCAAGGGCCACGAAGCGGTCATTGGCCGAGGCCGCGGGATCGTCAAGAATGTGCCGCAACTGCGCCAGGTGCGCAGGTCGCAGGAAGTGCTGGATATCGCGGACCGCCTCGAAGGCCAATCTCTGCAAGGCCTCGCCGGAGACCTTGAGGAAGGTGCGCCCCTCCGCCTCGAAACTGCTCACGCCCTCGGTGGTGATGAGGCGGAAGGGGGTTTCGTCGGCAGTGGTGGGCAGGAGATCCGAGTACGCGAATTCGACCATGGGCTAAGGCTACGCAGGCGTAGGCGCGGGAGTCTCCGCAAGGTGTGAATGCTCACCCCCTGCCACTTGGGTCACAGCCGCGCGTGCGCGACACTTGGAGCATGAGCACCGTGGATGCATCCGTCCCCACCACACGACGTCGGCGCGGCAGCCTGCTCGACATGGTGCGATCGCTTGGCATCGTGACCGTGGCCGTCCTCGCGCTCGTCTTCTTCACCTCGCGCACCGCTCCGCAGCGGCCGATCGCCAATGCCGATGTGGCCGCGACGGTGGCGGCAGCGCGTGCCAATGCGCCCTTCCCGGTGCTTGCCGCGAGCAGCCTGCCCAAGGGCTGGTACGCCAACTTCGCCAGTTTCGACGCCGTGCAAGGGCAGAGCGGCCGCTGGCAGTTCCATGTCGGCTACACCGATGGCGTCAACGGCTTCCAGGGCGTGGACGCAACCAACATGACGAACGCGACGGACATGACGCCCGCCGCCAAGCAGGGAACCGAGGACCGTCACCAAACGGTGGCCGGCTTGGACTTCACCGTCTACAGCATGGGCCCGGGTGGCGACGAGCTGTGGGTGAGCAAGGGCACCGGCAAGGACGGCCTGCCCTACAGCGTGCAACTCAATGGCACGTCCCGCAGTGCCGGTGGCAGCGACTTCACCACTGCGGCGTTCGCGAAACTGCTCAGCACCACGGGTGCCATAGCCATCGGCCGGTGATCAGAGCTTCGTGACCGGCGCATAGCGGAGCAACAGGCGCTTCTCGCCCACCCCCGCACCGAAGTCGATGGTGGCCTGGGCCTTGTCCCCTGCGCCGTCCAGCGTGAGCACCCGTCCCAATCCGAACTTGTCGTGTGTGACGAGATCGCCCACCACCAGTTCCAACTCGGGCTGGGGCTTGCGCGCACGGGGCAGCGTGCTGAAGGACGAGCTGACAGCGCCTGATCGTTCCTTGCGGGAGACGCGGAACTGCGAGGGATCCCCGCGCAACCAGGTGATGAGCTCGCCGGGGATCTCGTTGAGGAAACGTGAGCGCGGGCGGTCGCGGATGGTGCGGCCGCGCAGCATGCGCTGCTCGGCCAGGGTCAGGTACAACCGCTGCTGTGCACGCGTGATACCGACGTAGGCAAGTCGCCGCTCCTCCTCCATCTCCCTGGCCTGGCCGAACGACATCTCATGCGGGAAGTTGCCATCCTCCAGACCGGTTATGAAGACGATGGGGAACTCCAGGCCCTTGGCGGTGTGCATGGTCATGAGTGTGACCACGCCATCACCGCTCTCCGGCAGGTCGTCGGCATCCGCAACCAATGCCACATGTTCGAGGAACTCGGCAAGCGTGACCGTGCCCTCGGCGTTGATCTCGAATTCACGCGTGACCGACTCGAATTCGTCAAGGTTCTCAACACGGGCCTGGGCTTGAGCGTCATGCGACTTGTCGTACTGAGCCCGAATGCCTGATTGCTCGATGACATCGGAGACGATGGTGGAGGGCGGCTCCTCCGCACCCACCATGATGCGGAGAAAGTCCAGCATGCCCACGAACTTCTCGATGGCGGCGATGGATCGCGCCTGGAGCTCGCCGATCTCACCCGCCCGGCGCATCGCTTCCTCGAAGCCGATCTGCTGGGCACGTGCGAAGAGCTCGAGTTCGGTCTCCGCCTTCTCGCCGATCCCACGCTTGGGCTCATTGAGGATGCGTCGCATCGAGACTTCGTCCTGCGGATTCACCAGCACGCGCAGATAGGCCAGCAGGTCACGCACCTCCTTGCGCTCGTAGAAGCGCGTACCACCGACCACGCGATAGGGGACGCCCTGCCGCACGAAGGATTCCTCGATGGGCCGCGAGGCCGCGTTGGTGCGATAGAAGATGGCCATATCGGAATGAGCGGCACCCTGCTGGCGATTCAGTCGTTTTATCTCCCCGGCCAGGAAGGAGGCCTCGTCGTGCTCATCGTCGGCCACGTAGATCCTGATCGGCTCTCCCGCTCCGGCATCCGTCCACAGTCGCTTCTCACGGCGGCCCGTGTTCATCGAGATCACGGAGTTGGCAGCGGAGAGGATGGTCTGCGTGGATCGGTAGTTCTGCTCCAGCAGGATGGTGCGGGCGTTGGGGTAGTCGCGCTCGAATTCCTCGATATTGCGGATGGTCGCGCCGCGGAAGGCATAAATGGACTGGTCGGCGTCGCCGACGACGCACAGTTCTGCCTGCGGGATGCTGCCGTTGGCGGGACCGACCAGTTCCCTGACCAACGCGTACTGCGCGTGATTGGTGTCCTGGTACTCGTCCACCAGGATGTGGCGGAAGCGTCGGCGGTACTGATCGCGAACTTCGGCATGTGCCCGCAGCAGCACCACGGTGTTCATGATGAGGTCGTCGAAATCCATGGCGTTGGCGGCCCGTAGGCGCCGCTGGTACTCCGCGTAGATCTCCCCCACCTGACGCTCGAAGGGCGTGGAGGCATTCATGAGGTATGAGTCGACGTCGATCAATTCGTTCTTGGCGTTGGAGATGGCACTGAGGATGGAGCGGGGTGTCAGGCGCTCGGTGTCGATGGAAAGTGCGGACATCACCATCTTGACCAGCGCCAGCGCGTCACCCTGGTCGTAGATGGAGAAAGCAGAGGTGTAGCCCAGCCGGTCCGCGTCCTTGCGCAGGAAGCGCACGCAGGCGGAGTGGAAGGTGGAGACGAGCATGGCGCGGGCACGGGGACCCACGAGTTCCTCGACGCGATGACGCATCTCGCCGGCAGCCTTGTTGGTGAAGGTGATGGCGAGCACCTCCGCTGGCAGCACCTGGCGCTCCGCCAACAGGTGGGCAACCCGACGCGTGAGCACGCGCGTCTTGCCCGAGCCCGCACCCGCCACAATCAGCAGCGCGGTGCCCGCATGGGTGACCGCTTGACGCTGCTGCGGATTGAGCCCCACCAACAGCGCATCGGCCGCTGCAGGCGCCACCGGCTCCCCCCAGCCTTCGAATTCGGGATCGTCGAAGAGGGAGGCCATGAGCGGATTCTATTTGCCGCCGAATAGCATCAGCGCATGCTTGAAGATGCTGCAGTAGAACGCGTTCTCGTCGTCACCGCTCATCCCGACGACGTCGATTTCGGTGCCGCGGGCACCATCGCCGGCTGGACCGAACGAGGTATCGAGGTGCATTACTGCATTCTCACCAATGGAGACCAGGGCGGCTTCGATGACACCCCCCGCGATCAGATGGGCCCCTTGCGCCAACGCGAGCAGCGTGCTGCCGCCGACGTCCTGGGCGTGACCTCGGTGGAGTTCCTGGGTCACCCTGATGGCCACCTGGTGCCCACGGTGAAGTTGCGAGGCGAAGTCGTACGAGCCATTCGACGCGTCAAGCCGCAGCGCATGGTGATCTCATCGCCCGAGCGCAATTGGCAGATGATCGGTGCCTCGCATCCCGATCACATGGCGGCCGGTGAGATCGCCATACAGGCGGTTTATCCAGACGCTCGCAATCAATTCGCCTTCCCGGAGCTGCTGGAGCAGGGCCTCGAACCCTGGGCTGTCGACGAGGTGTGGGTCATGTGGCACGCCGATGCCAATCACTTCGTTGACGTGACCGAGCAGTTCCCCCGCAAGCTGACGGCGCTGCTGTCCCATGTGTCGCAGACCTCCCACCAGCAGGACCTGGAGGCACGGCTCCGCAGCCGCCTGCAGGCCACGGCGGAACGCGCGGGCCTGCCGGAGGGCCGACTGGCTGAGGCCTTCATGGTGGTGTCAACCGCGTGAGTCGCAGTTGGATCGGCTGGCCGCGGGGAGCAGCGGCGCCGGGAGGGGGAACACGCCGACCCATCGTCGTGCGTAACGTACCGTTCGATGAAGGTTCACCGGAACGTTATGCAGAGCCCTCGCCATGGACACCCCGACCTTCTTTACTTTGTGTCACGTTTCCAGAAAGGGAAAAGTCTGTGCGAAATGCATCATTGCGACGAGCCGCTGCGGTCGTCGCGGGCCTCACGCTCGTCGTGGGCGTCGTCTCCGCGACGACCGCCAGCGCCGCAACCAAGCCCAAGCCGAAAGCCAAGCCGGCCGTATCCAAAGCCATGGCCAAGCTCATCAAGGCAGCAAAGAAGGAAGGCCAGCTCAACGTCATCGCGCTGCCGCATGACTGGGCCAACTACGGCGAGATCATCACTTCCTTCGCCAAGAAGTACGGGATCAAGGTCAACGAGCAGAACCCCGACGGCTCATCCGCCGACGAGATCAATGCCGTGATCTCCCTCAGGGGCCAGCAGCGCCAGCCCGACGTCGTCGACGTTGGCCTGCAGTTCGCGGTTCAGGGAGCCGAGCAGGGACTGTTCCAGCCCTACAAGGTATCCACCTGGAAGGATCTCCCGGCCACGGCCAAGGACCCGGCCGGCAAGTGGTTCCTGGACTACGGCGGCTTCATTGCCATCGGCTACAACGCCAAGCTGGTCAGCCCCGCGCCCACATCCATCAAGGACCTCCTGAACCCGGCCTACAAGAACCAGGTCGCGCTCAACGGTGACCCGACCCAGGCTGGTGCCGCGTTCGCCGGCGTCTTCGCCGCCGCGCTCGCCAATGGCGGCTCGGTCACCAACATCCAGCCCGGTCTCGACTTCTTCTCCAAACTCAAGGCAGCCGGCAACTACATTCCGGTGCAGGCGACCCCCGCCACGGTGCAGTCGGGCCAGACGCCCATCACCTTGGATTGGGACTACCTGCAGGCCAAGTACAAGGACGAGACGTCGGGCAAGGTCGACTGGAAGGTCGTCGTTCCCTCGGATGCCCAGTACGGCGGCTTCTACGCCCAGGCCATCGTGAAGCACAGCCCGCACCCCAACGCCGCCAAGCTGTGGGAGGAGTACCTCTACAGCAACCAGGGCCAGAACCTCTGGCTCAAGGGTGGTGCCCGTCCGATCCGCCTTGACGCCATGGTCAAGGCAGGCACTGCCAACAAGACCTACCTGTCCGCGCTGCCGGCCATGCCTGCCAAGTCGAAGCCCACGTTCGCTTCGCTGGTCGACATCCTGCTCGCCAAGGTCACGTTGGCTTCGGGTTGGTCGAAGATCTGACGTGTCGAACCTGACGCAGTCCACCGTCGCGGCTGGGGTTCGCCCCAGCCGCGCGGTGCGTCGCCAGCGAGCGATGCGCCGCGCCCGCAATGTTGCCGGGCTCTTCCCCTTCTTCATCTACACCATGATCTTCTTCGGTGCTCCCACCGTGATGGTGGTGGTCAAGGCCTTCCAGGACCAGAAGGGCCACTGGACGCTGGCGAACGTCGCCGAAAGCATCCAGACCGTTTACTTCGACTCCTTCGTCGAGAGCCTCAAGTTGTCCTTCTGGTCTGCCTCCACCGGCACCATCGTGGGCTTCGCCGCCACCTATGCATTGCTCAAGACGGGCAATGCATGGTTGCGCAAGATCGTTCAGACTGCGGCTGGCGTCTTCGCCAACACCGGTGGCATCCCCCTCGCCTTCATGTTCATCGCCGCGCTTGGCACCTACGGCATGGTCACGCAGTGGCTGCAGAAGATCGGCATCGACATCTATGGTGGGCGCTGGACGCTCTTCGGCTTCAGCGGTCTGCTCATCGTCTATCTGTACTTCCAGATTCCGCTCATGGTCATCGTCATCCTGCCGGCGCTCGACGCCCAGAAGAAGGAATGGCGCGAGGCTGCCACCAATCTCGGTGCCTCCACTCGCCAGTACTGGCTGCATGTCGGCGGGCCGATCCTCTTCGCGCCGGTTGCCGGCGCCTTCCTCCTGCTTTTCGCCAACGCCTTCGCCGCCTACGCAACGGCACGCGCCCTGACCTCCGGCACGCTGCCACTCGTTCCCCTGCAGATCGGCTCCCTGCTTTCCGGCAACGTCATCGCTGACAAGGCCAACCTCGGCTTCGCGCTGGGCTTCGGCATGATCGTGATCGTGGCCATCGCCATGTCCATCTACAACGTCACCCAGAAGCGGGCCGCCAAATGGCTGCAATCGTGAAGCGCCGCAAGGAACGACATCTGTTCGCCTGGCTGACGCTGGCGCTGGTGGCCCTGTACTTCCTGCTCCCCCTGGTCAGTGCCACGGAGTTCTCGTTGCGGGAGAACAACGGCACCCACGGCCTCGATGCCTACCGATCGATCCTCCAGCAGCCTGACTTCCGCGACGTCATCATGCTCACCTTGCGACTCACCGTGATCTCGGTGGTGCTGTCGCTCGTGATCATGGTCCCCACCGTGACCATGGTGCACCTCGGCGCCAAGAAATACCGACGTCTGGTGGAGTTCATCTCGCTGCAGCCCCTCGTCATCCCTCCGATTGTCCTGGTGCTGGGAGTCGTCAACGTCATGCCCGTGAGCTGGCTGGGCTCGGCTGACCTGCTGGGCTTCGAATACGTCGTGCTGGCCATGCCCTTCACCTTCCGCGCGCTCGATGCCGGGTTGATGAATCTTGACGTGAAGACCATCGTCGATGCGGCGCGTGGCCTCGGTGCCTCGTGGCTCACCGTGCTGGTACGCGTCGTCGCACCCAACCTCAAGTCCGGCATCTTCGGTGCCATGTTCCTTACCATCGCCTTGGTGCTGGGTGAATTCACCATGGCATCACTCATGCTCTGGAACACCTTCCCCACCTGGATCGCTACCGTCGGCCAATCCGATGCGGCGCTCTCAGTAGCCCTCTCAGTAGCCAGCCTCGCCTTCGCGTGGGTGCTGCTGGTCCTCATCTCGTTCGCTGATCGCCGCAGGAAGGCCTAGCAATGGAACGCACCAGCACGGGGGTCGAACTCCGCAACCTGCGCCGTACGTTCGGTCCGGTTGTCGCCCTCGACAACCTCAACCTCACCTTGCAGCCAGGCGAACTCATCGCCCTGCTTGGTCCTTCAGGCTGCGGCAAGACAACGGCGCTGCGCCTGCTGGCCGGCCTCGACCAGCCCGACTCCGGCGAGATCGTGGTGGGAGGTAAGGACATCACCGCTGTTCCCGCCTCCAAGCGCAATATGGGCATGGTGTTCCAGTCGTACTCGCTGTTCCCCAACCTCACAGCCGCCGAGAACGTGGCCTTCGGCCTGCGCGTACGACGCGTCTCCAAGAGCGAACGCCTGAAGCGTGCTGCGGAGCTGCTTGAGCTTGTGGGCCTGGGCGAGCAGCGCGATCGCTACCCGCATGCCATGTCAGGCGGCCAGGCCCAGCGTGTCGCCCTGGCCCGCGCTATCGCTGTCCAGCCCGACGTCCTGCTGCTTGACGAGCCGTTGTCTGCCCTTGACGCCAAGGTGCGCACGCAGCTGCGCGATGAGATCCGGCGCCTGCAGATCGAGGTCGGCATCACCACCCTCTTCGTCACCCACGACCAGGAGGAGGCCATGGCCATTGCGGACCGCGTGGGCGTGATGCGCGCAGGCAACCTCGAGCAGCTCGACCTGCCCGCCGTGCTCTACGCACGTCCGGCCACGCCCTTCGTCGCCAGCTTCGTCGGCACCAACAACGTCCTCCCCACCACGGTGGAGCCCAACGGCACTGTGTACGTGCTCGGCCGGGCGCTCGCCGTGGCGGCGGGCTCCGACGAACTCGCGGTCGGACAAGCCGCCAATGCGCTGCTGCGACCGGAGTCCGTGTCGCTCGGTCATCGCGACGGTGGGACGGATGGTGTCGCCGGAGTCGTGAGCAGCACCTCCTTCTTCGGATCCGTCACGCGGCTCACGGTCAAGCTCGACGCCGGCAACTTCATCCTGGTCGACATGCCCAGCGTCATCGCGCGCGACTTCAGTGCCGGTGCCGAGGTGTTGGCGCGAGCCATGACCAACGAGGTCGTGATCCAGCATCAGGAGGCGGTGGCCCTCGTCGATGAGTGACACCCGGCATGCTCGGCTCACCCGTTCGCCGCATATCGCGGGCCAGTTCCGTCGCATCGTTGCGGCGCCCGGTGAAGAGATCCGTGTCGATAGCGGGTGGCGCTCGCTGGCCTCACTGATCCATCTCTCGGATCTCCACATCTGCGACGCACAGTCGCCGTCACGCGTCGAGTACTTCGATCGCTACGCGGATCCGGACAGCGTCCATGCGGAGGAGCTCGGCTATGTCGGCGTGTACCGGCCGCAGGAGATGCTCACCACCCAGGTGCTGGCCGCAGCGGTCGATGCTGCCAATCACATCCAATGCGCTCCCTCTGGGGCACCCATTGACGCGGTGGTCATCACCGGCGACACCGTCGACAACGCGCAGTGGAACGAAATGCGTTGGTATCACACGCTGCTTGACGGTGGCTCGATTGTTCCGAGCAGCGGTGATACGGCGCATTGGGAAGGCGTCGGCGGCCCCGCGGACCCAGACGAGCGCTACTGGCATCCCGAGGGAGGCGTGGACGACCTGCCACGTAGTCGCTACGGATTCCCCACCATCGACGGCTTCTTCGAGCTTGCGCAGCGCACCGTGACCTCGCCCGGACTCCGGCAGCAGTGGTTCGCCATCCATGGCAATCACGATGCGCTCCTGCAGGGTGTAACCCCGCCTGATGCGGAGGTTCAGGCCCTCAGCACCGGCGACCGCCGCATTACCAAAGCTGCGGACGGCGTGGACGTGGTGAAGTTGCTGCTCGACTTCTCGCCCATCGGCCCAGCCAGCTTCCCGCTGGTTCCCGCTTCACCGTCGGTGGCGGTGACGTCGGACGCGGAGCGCGGCTTCATGCGGGCGGGCGATTATGCGGCCTCCCATCTCTCCTGCGGACACGGTCATGGCTTCACTGCGGAGAACGTGAGCAACAAAAACGCCTTCTGGACGCGCGAACTCGGTGACGAGGTGCTCCTGGTCGCACTCGACACCGTCAACCGACATGGCGGCTGGCATGGGTGTGTTGACCGCGCCCAGTTCGACTGGCTGCGCAAGGTACTGGAGTCCGCCGGCGATCGTTACGTCATCATCATGAGCCACCATCCGCTCGAGACACTCGTCAACGGCTACACCCTGGACGAGGCGCCACCCGCCCTGGGCGATGAAGTGGCTGCGCTGTTGCTGGCATTTCCCCAGGTGGTGTTGTGGCTGGCCGGTCACACCCATCGCCACCAGATCAGCTTCCACGGCACCGACGAGCAACACGGCTTCTGGCATGTGCGCACCTCGTCACTCATCGACTGGCCGCAGCAATCGCGCGTGGTGGAACTGCTTGAGGACCAGGACGATCTGGTGATTGCCACCTACGTCTTCGACCACGCCGGCACCGCACAGCCCGATCTTGAGCACCTGGAAGATGGCAAGGCGCTCGCAGGACTCTCACGGTGGCTGGCTGCCAACCACTGGCAGCGCCAGGAAGGTGAGCACGCGCTTGATCTGCTGGAGGGCAGGCCGGAGGATCGCAACATGCTCCTGCGGGTAGCCAAGCGCTGAGGTCAGGAGTCCGGCACCTGTGTTACCGGTCGCCTGCGGTCCTCAGGCGGTGGCCACCGCCAGCTCGATGGCGCTGTCGATGCGGGTGCGCTGCTCCGGCGCCACGATCCAGGCCGCTTGCCGGCCCATGACCGTGAAGCTCCAGTGCTCGGCCGCGCTGGGCTCACCCACCAGCGCGGTGTCCTCATCCACACCGATCACGCGCGCCTCACCGGCGAAGGCCGCATGCATGGCGAATTCCGGCACCCACTTGGACATGCGATCGAAATGCGGCAGCACCCGAATCCCGGGCAGCACGCCGAGGCCGGGCGTTCCGCCACGTCGTGGATGCCGGAAATCAGCGACGTGACCAGCCAGGGCCATGGCACCGGCACTGCAGCCCGCAAGCGAGGCACCGGAACGCCACTGCTCGCTGATACTGCGCCAAACGCCGGTGCCGGCCAGCGTCTGGGCCAGAAAGCTGGGACTCCCGCCCGACAGGTAGATGAGGCCGGCGCCTTCGATGCGTCGTGCCCACTCGGGGTCCTCGGCATCGGCACGCGTGCGGACGTCGATGATCACCTGTTCCACACCCAGACGTTCCGCCGCCTCGGCCCCCAACTGGTGCCAGTGACGCAATGAGGCTTCCCCTTCCGGCGCCGCCGCAGTAGCCAGTTGCACATAGCGGGGAGGTCGGCCGGCCAGCAGCATCGACTCCACCTCGTGCATGACCGGCAAGTACTCACCTGATCCCACGAGCGCGATACGACCGGGCAGGCTCATGGCGTGGCTATTCCCACTCGATGGTCCCCGGGGGCTTGCTCGTGATGTCAAGTACCACGCGATTGACCTCCCGCACCTCGTTGGTGATGCGGGTGGAGATCTTGGCCAGCAACTCGTAGGGCAGGCGCGACCAGTCGGCGGTCATGGCATCCTCGCTGGAGACCGGCCGCAGCACGATGGGATGGCCGTAGGTGCGGCCATCACCCTGGACACCCACGGAGTGCACATCCGCGAGCAGTACCACGGGGAACTGCCAGATCGAACGGTCGAGGCCCGCGGCTGACGTCTCCTCCCGGACGATGGCATCGGCCGCGCGCAGAATGCGGAGGCGTTCCTCGTCCACGGCGCCGACGATACGGATGGCCAGGCCGGGGCCGGGGAAGGGGTGGCGCCAGACCATGGCCGGAGGCAGGCCCAGATCCAGCCCGACCGCGCGCACCTCGTCCTTGAAGAGTGCGCGCAGCGGTTCCACCAACTCGAACTTCATGTCCTCGGGCAGGCCACCGACATTGTGGTGCGACTTGATGACGGCGGTGCCGGCGCCATGGCCGGACTCCACGACATCGGGATAGAGGGTGCCCTGCACCAGGAATCTCACATTGCCACTCGCAGCCACCTGGCGCTGCGCATCCTCGAAGACTCGGATGAAGAGGCGGCCGATGGTCTTGCGTTTGCTTTCGGGATCGCTGACGCCTGCCAGCTCGTCCAGGAAGCGATCGACGGCATCCACGACGATTAGGCGGATGCCGGTGGCGGCGACGTAGTCACGCTCAACTTGCTCCCGCTCGCCTTCGCGCAGCAGCCCGTGATCGACAAACACGCAGGTGAGCTTGTCGCCCACCGCCTTGTGCACCAGCGCGGCGGCCACCGCGGAATCGACGCCGCCGGAGAGTCCGCAGATGACCTCAGCATCACCGACCTGCTCGCGGATGGCACGCACCTGGTCGTCCACCACGCTGTTCGTGGTCCAGTCGCGGGCGCACCCGGCGAGGTCCCACAGGAAGTGCTCGAGCACGCGCTGCCCGTGTTCGCTGTGCAGCACCTCTGGATGGAACTGCACGCCCGCGAAGCCGCGTGAGAGGTCCTCGAAGGCGGCCACCGGCGCACCGGCGGTGGCCGCGGTGACGGTGAATCCGGCAGGCGCCAACGACACGGAATCACCGTGCGACATCCACACCGACTGCGTCACCGGCAGCTCAGCGAAGAGCGTGCCGGCGCGCTGCACGGTGAGTTCGGTGCGACCGAATTCGGAGAGTCCGGTGCGCGCAACCGTGCCGCCGAGGGCCTGGGCCATGGCCTGGAAGCCGTAGCAGATCCCGAGCACCGGAATGCCCAGCTCGAACACGCCGACATCGAGTTGCGGCGCTCCCTCGGCGTAGACAGAGGAGGGCCCACCGGAGAGCACGATGGCCTTGGGCCGGCGCGCCGCCACCTCCGCCGCGGTGATGCTGAAGGGGACGATCTCGGAGTACACCTGCGCCTCGCGCACCCGGCGCGCGATCAACTGCGCGTATTGGGCCCCGAAATCGACGACGAGCACAAGTTCGTGTTGCGACAAGGGATTTCCTCTCGGACGCGATGGCCCATGCTACCGAAGCCCGGAAAGCGAACGGCCTCCGCACCTGGGGTACGGAGGCCGTTGCGCGGGAGGTCAGACGCCCAGCAGCTGCTTGAGCGGGTTGATCGCGAAGTAGACGACGAAGAGCAGCGCCACCACCCACATCAGCGGCTTGACTTCCCTGGCCTTGCCGCTCGCTGCCTTGATCACGCAGTAGGACACGAAACCGGCACCGATGCCGTTCGAGATCGAGTAGGTGAAGGGCATGACCGCGATGGTGAGGAAGGCAGGGATGCCGATCTCGAAATCGCTGAAGTCGATGTTCTTGACCTGCAGCATCATCAGGAAGCCCACGACCACAAGCGCCGGCGTGGCCGCTTCCGAGGGCACGATGCCCACGATAGGTGCGATCAGGGTCGAGAGCAGGAACAGCACGCCCGTGACGACCGAGGCCAGGCCGGTGCGGGCACCTTCGCCGATGCCCGATGCGGACTCGATGTAGGAAGTGTTGCTCGAGGTCGACGCCATACCGCCGGCGATGGCAGCGATGGAGTCGATGACGAGGATCTGCTGCAGTGCCGGCGGTTCACCCTGCTCGTCGAGCAGGTCGGCTTCGCCCGCCAGGCCCACAACCGTTCCCATGGTGTCGAAGAAGTCGGACAGCATGAGCGAGAAGATGGCGAGCACGGCAGCCACCGCACCGATGGCGCTGAAGGCACCGAAGATGTCGAACTTGCCGAGCAAGCTGAAGTTCGGGGTGTCGATGAGCGTCGAGGGGAGCTTGGGAACGTTCAGGCCCCAGCCCACCGGGTTGACCTTGCCATCGGCGCCGAACTTGGGGCCGACATTGCCGATCGCTTCCACGATCATGGCCAGGATGGTGCCTCCGACGATGCCGACCAGGATGCCGCCCTTGACCTTGCGGGCCACCAGCACTGCAATGGCGAGCAGTCCCACCAGGAACACGAAGACGGGCCAGCCCTGCAGTTCACCGTTCACGCCGAAGGACACGGGTGTCGAGGAACCGGGACGGACGACACCGGCGTCAGCGAAGCCGATGATGGTGATGAAGAGGCCAATGCCCACACCGATGGCGGACTTGAGCTGCATCGGCACCGCACGGAAGACGGCAGTACGGAAGCCGGTGAGGACAAGCGCCAGGATGAGGACGCCTTCCAGCACCACCAGGCCCATGGCTGCTGCCCACGTCATCTGCGGGGCCAGGCCGTAGGCCACGTACCCATTGAGACCCAGACCGGCAGCCAGCGCGATCGGGAAGTTGGCGACGACACCCATGAGGATCGTCACCAGGCCGGCGACGAGCGCTGTGGCCGCGGTGATCTGCGCGAAGTTCAGCTGGGCGCCGGTGACGTCCTTGGCACCACTGAGGATGATCGGGTTCAGCACGATGATGTATGCCATCGTGAAGAAGGTGACAAGACCGCCGCGCAGTTCACGGGCAACCGTGGAACCGCGTTCGGAGATCTTGAAGAAGCTATCGAGCGAAGACGCCATAGACCTACTCCTGGAGTTCAAGGGGGCGATGGCCACAACCGCATGCGTGGCCATGGGGAAGGCACGCGGGGTAACCGTACATCAGGAAATCGTTACGTAACGGTAATCTCACGCTGTGACGACACGACGGCTTCGGAAACTGGATGTCGATGGCGTGCAAGTAGCCCGCGTGGGCACCGCCATCTGGTTCCTGCTGGCGCTGTTGGCGTCGCTATTCGCTGAGGTCCTGGCCAAGCATGGCGTCCTGTGGTGGCGCGATGTCACCTTCGCCGGCCTGGCCATCGGGCTCATCGGCTGGCGTCACGTCGTGCGCCGGCGCAATCGCCTGGGTCTCGACCGAGACTGAACCCCGATCCAAGGCGTCGTACTCCTCGTCATCGAGCACGACCTCGGTCACTGGGACCGGTGTGGGTTCCACGGTGATGCTGGAATGCGCTCCGCAGCCATGGTCCAGCGCCACGACGTGCCCGTCGGATGGCGAGATGTCGTGGGCACAGACACCGAAGGCCTGACCGAAGCGACCGCCGATGGGCAGCAGCCAGGCGCAGGTGGAGCAGGGGTAGGGAGCCAGCCGGGCCACCTGCGCGTCAGGGCCGTCATCGCCACTGCGCCAGCGCTCGGCAGCGTCGGCCAGCCCTTCCGGGGACAGCACGCGTTCACGATTGAGTCCCAGTTCCCAGTGCAGGGGCTGCAACTGCTCGTCATCCGGGACCTCTGTGTAGCCGGGGGTCAGCCGGTCATCATCGGGGGCCGTCGGCACCACATCACCCGCGCCGAGGTCGCCGGGGCGTACCCGTTCCGACCATGGCTTCCATTCGGGGACGCGCAGTGCACCCTCGCCGGGCTCCATCCAGATCTCATTGATGGTGACATGGTCACCTTCGCCCACCAGGGCGACCGACCAATGCCAGTGCGGATATCCGGGGTGCAGCGAGGCGAAACGAACAACCGTCACGTCGCCGAGCTGTTCGGTGTCGAGCAGGTCGCCCACTTGCGCCGCGGAGCCCGCAACCTCGAGGACCGCGGACCTCGCGAAATCATGCATTGTTCAGATTCTCCGATGGGCTCAACTTGATGATCCAAAGACCGCGCAACACGTTCGCACTGGCTCCCTGGGTGATGATCTGCAATGTGAGCGGGGTGCCCATGAGCGAGCTGGCTGCGGTTTCCGGATACACCATCTTCCAGTAGCGGCGGTGCAGGACGCCAGTGGTGAGGGGCTGGGTCTGGCCGTTGATGAGCAGCGAGGGGGCCCAGCCGGCGTTGGCGACGTCCGTGTCCACGGAGATGCCGAGCGTGCTGCCCGGTGCCACGGTGAGTGACGCCTCCTGGCCGTTCGTCACCAGGGCACCGATCTCAGTGGATGAGCAACCCGGTGTCCCCACCGCGTTGGAACCGTCCTCGGTCCAGCAGTTGGCCGCGACATGGATGGAATTGGCACCGGAGAACACGGTCACTTCCGGCTTGGGCTTGTCGCAGGCCGTGAGGCTGACCAGGACTGCGGCGGCGACTGCCACTGCCTTGACCGTGGAACGCATAATCCAACTCGCAAACGTGAGACCGCGGGGCGCGGAGGCCGCATTGGGCGACCCCGCCAAGCCTAGCCTCGGCGGGGAGAACCGCCATCGGGCGAGAGCAAGGCCACAGTGCGATCCCGCCGGTCCCGGCCTGCGGCACGGAAGGCGGAGACGATGACGGCAGCACCAACCCCGACCAGGAGCATCAGCCCCCAGAACCACTGGGGCGGACGATCGGCCGTGACCAGGCCGGACAGCATGACCACCTCAGCCAGAAAGCCCACGGCCATCAGGGCGGTGCCGATGTACAGCCGATTCGTGTAGCGCTCCATAGGACGCCGAGCGTATCCAATCGGTAGCATGACGGCGTATCCGCGACATGAGGTGGCGGTCAGGACAAGCGAGGGCACCGTGCCGACCGGAAAAGTGAAGTGGTACGACACCGAGAAGGGCTTCGGCTTCCTCGAGACCGATGAGGGTGAAGACGTCTTCGTTCACACCACAGCCCTGCCCGCTGGCGTAACCTCTCTGAAGAACGGCGCCCGCGTGGAATTCGGCGTTGCCGACGGCAAACGAGGCAAGCAGGCGCTGTCCGTGAAGCTGCTGGAACCCCGTCCGTCGGTGGTGAAGGGCACACGCAAGTCTGCCGACACCATGGCGGTGCTCATCGAGGATGTCATCAAGCTGCTCGATGGCGTTTCCAACGACCTCCGTCGCGGCCGCTACCCCAACGATGCACACGCCGCCAAGGTGGCCGCCGTGCTGCGCGCCATCGCCGACGACCTGGACATCTGAGCCCCCCCCCCGCTTA
>JAKAIC010000142.1 GCA_021814565.1 Actinomycetes bacterium
CATTGGCGTCAGGCGTTGAGCGCTTCGTCCCGGTTCACATTCGAAGCATGGTGCTTGTCAGACCCCAGGCTCATGCTGGAGCCAGCAGCGACAAGCCACACCACTTCCCACGGTTCGTCGGCTGCACGGGGGGAAACATGGAGTTCTACGAACCGGGGCTGGCCGACTTGGCAGAGGCCCTGCAATTGAATGAAGACGAGGTGAGTGCGCAGCTGCCTGGCTTATGGCGCAGGCGTTGCAGGCGTCTAGCGAAGCAGCACGGAGTCGGCGCGGGTGATGGTGTAGCGCACGTCCGCTGGCAAAGCTGTACCGACGGCGGGCGGCGTGGCCGATGCCGGCAGCCACAGCATCGACACGTGCTGATGCGGGGTGTCAACGAACCAGAGATCGCGACCCTTGTACGAGAAGGGCGACTTGGCCCTCCCCAGGGCCTCGAGCAGTCCGACGCCGAAACTCACGACGCGTTGGCGCGCGGTGACAACCGGTGAGGGTGCGGTGAGACCGACACCATGCGCGGTGCCGCCACTCACCACCACCACGTATCCGTTGCGTCGCGCCCTGCGCCGTTGGTAACCGACGGTGTCGCCCTTGGCCACCTTGTGCACGGCAAGCACGCTGCCGTGGGCGTGCAGGGCACCGCGCAGCCCCAACCACAGGCCCGTGCCCACGCGCAGACTCACCCGCAGGGTGGGCTTGTGACGGCGCAGGATCTCGATGCCCCGCGTATCCACGTGGCTTAGCAGCACATGCGCGGAGTCGTCACCGATCTCATCAACCAGTTGCAGGATCTCGTCGAAATCGGCGTTGGAGGGTGCGATGGGCAGGTGCAACGTGAGGCCGAGCAGGCGCAGGCGCCCTTCATTCGCAGCCTGTGCGGCCCACTCCCAGCCTTCGCGCAGCGCCGGCCCGGCGAAACCGAAGCGGCGCATGGAGGTGCGGCCCTCGATGATCACGCGCGGTTGCGGGTGGGTATCGATGACGAAGTCCAGGCCCTCGGTGCAGGCCACGGTACGGATGAGTCGCTCGCCCCGGCCGGCGTCGATCTGCGCACGCCAGGCCGCGACCGCGACCTCGTCACGCGGATCCACCGGCTCCAGCACCACGATGTCGCCGCTGAAGATGTCGGCCACCGAGGCCACCTCGTGGATGGTGCCCACGGAGATGGCGCGCACGCCCATGCGCATGGCCTCGCGGGCTAGAAGTTCCTGGCCCAGGCCGTAACCGTGGCCCTTGATGACGGGTATCAGCGCAGCATCGGCCGCGTACACGCGATCGCGGAAATCGTCACAGTGCAGGCGCCAGGCACCTGCATCAACCGAGATCCCGAACGTCACAGGCCAACCGTACTTGGCGCCGTGGTTGCGCCATCGCCCCCGCTACTTGCGGCGCAGGTAGAGGTCGAAGACGCGGGCCAGCGTGGGCTGCACGGCGTAGTCGAACTCGCCCAGCAGTTCCACGGCCTCGCCGCCGGTGCCCAGCTTGAAGCGAATGAGCCCGAAGAGCGGATCCTCCTCATCAAGCGTGTCGCTGATGCCGCGCAGGTCGTAGACGTCGGCGCCGTCGGCGAGGGCGTCGAGCATCATGCGCCACTGCATGGCATTGGAGGGGCGGGCATCGCGATCGGCGGTGGTGGAGGCGCCGTAGGAGTACCAGGCATGGCCGCCGACCCGCACGTAGATGGCGGCAGCTCCGGGTTTGCTGGCACCCGGCAACTCCGCCAGATACAGGCGCAGGTGCTCGCCCAGCGCATCCCACATGCGCTCGAAGTAGGCGAGCGGACGCGGGGTGAAGTGGTCGCGTCGTGCCGTCTCCACGTACACCTCATGGAAGGCAGCCAGCTCAGCCCGCGAGCCGACACGCACCGTGACGCCGGCCTTCTCAGCCTTCTTGACATTGCGTCGCCACAGCTGATTCATGTTGCTGAGCAAGGAGGCTTCGCTCTGCCCGCGCAGGTCCACCTGGAACACATACCGTGGCTGCACATCGCCGAAGCCGGTGGCGGCAGCTCGCTGCTGCCAGCCGGTGGCGAGCAGCCAGTCGCGAATGCCCAGCGCATGCATATTGACCGACGTCGGCTCCACGTCACGCAGCCGCGCACCCGGGCCGACAGCGCCCTTGAGCGCGTTGTTGTTCCAACTGCGCGCCACCAGATTGACGCCCAGCTTCAGCGAGAAGGCACCGGCCGCCTGCACATGCCCGATGAGCGGTACCAGCCAGTCGTCCACGGGCCGACCGCAAAGCCAGTCCACGTCCGGGCCCTCGGGCAGATAGGCCAGGGCCTTCTTGAGCTTGGGGATCCAGCGGTAGAGCACCAGCCCGGCACCGACCAGCAGCTCGCCGTCGAACCAGCCCAGTGACTCATGCGTCCACTCGCGCTTCACATCGGCCCAGCCCGGCAGCTGCAGGAAGGAGCAGGTGCGGTTGGCCGCCCACTGCTCGTGCTGCTCGCGGGTGATGGAACGCACCACCAGGGACGGGGTGGGGCGGGCTTGCTTGGGCACCTGCCGGGGTGCGCGCTTGGCCGTCGATGCCGTCATGAAAGCTCCACCACCACGGGGGCGTGGTCGCTGGCGCCCTTGCCCTTGCGTTCCTCGCGGTCGATCCAGGCGTCCGTGACCCGCTCGTGGAAGGCGCGGTTGGCCATGATGAGGTCGATGCGCATACCCATGCCCTTCTGGAAGGCCAGCTGGCGGTAATCCCAGTAGGTGTAGGGCTGGCCCTTGAGCGAGCGCGGCACCACCTCGCGCAACCCCACCTCGGCCAGCGCTGTCAGGGTGGCGCGTTCCTCGGGCGTCACATGGGTGGAGCCGGCGAATACGGCCGGATCCCAGACGTCGTCGTCGGTGGGCGCGATGTTGAAGTCGCCGATGACGGCGTAGGGGATGGTGGCGGCCTCTGCAGCCACGGTCTGCTTGAGGCACCCCAGCCACTGCAGCTTGTAGGCGAAGTGCTCGTGCTCGAGTTCGCGGCCGTTGGGCACGTAGACGCTCCACACCCGCACTCCGTCGATGGTGGCGCCGATGGCGCGCGGCTCCACGTTTCCCTCATAGGGCGGCTGCTGCGGCAGGTGGCGCACTACCTCCGTCATGGGTGACTTGGAGAGCAGGGCCACTCCGTTCCAGCGGCCGTCGCCCAGGGCCTCCACGCGGTAGCCGAGGGCTTCGACCGGTGCGCTGGGGAAGGCCTGCGTGGTGCACTTGAGTTCCTGCAGCGCGATCACGTCGGGCCGTTGGACCTCCAGCCATGCCGCGACCCGGTCGATCCGGGCCCCGATGGAATTGACGTTCCACGTCACGATGCGCACGGGCACACCCTAGGTGCTGGGGCCCGGGAGCGGTCCGGGTCGAGTGACACCTTTACCGTCCGCTCGGTGAGCAGGGCCGAGATTGCCGGG
>JAKAIC010000143.1 GCA_021814565.1 Actinomycetes bacterium
GTAGCGCTCGACGAAGCATTCGCCGCGACCGAATGCGGCCACTGCCTCGCGCACCGCGGATTGGTAGAGCTCGGGGATCTCCTCCAGTGAGCGCGCCACCTTGAGGCCGCGCCCACCGCCACCGAAAGCGGCCTTGATGGCCACGGGCAGGCCGAATTCCCTGGCGAAGGCCACCACCTGCTCCGCGCTGGACACCGGGTCGGCGGTGCCCGGCACCTGGGGTGCGCCTGCGCGGGCCGCGATGTGCCGGGCGGAGACCTTGTCCCCGAGGTCTCGTATGGCCTGCGGTGGCGGCCCGATCCAGGTCAGGCCGGCATCGATGACGGCCTGCGCGAAGTCCGCGTTCTCGGAGAGGAAGCCGTAGCCCGGGTGCACCGCGTCGGCGCCGCTGCGTCGTGCGGCATCGATGAGCTTGTCGATGACGAGGTAGGACTCGGCCGCGGTGGAGCCGCCCAGGGCGAAGGCCTCATCGGCCAGCTTCACATGCAGGGCATCGCGATCGGGATCCGCATACACGGCCACACTGGCCAAGCCGGCGTCACGGCAGGCGCGCGCGACGCGTACCGCGATCTCGCCACGATTGGCGATGAGCACTTTGCGAAGCGCTTGCTGCATCAGGACCTCCCGGCTCAGCGCGAGTCTAGGGACGGAGCTTGCGACCCGTCAGTAAGCGACCAGAGGGTTGGCCAGGCGATCCCGATCTCCATGAGCATGAGCCGCAAGGCGGGGATGGAGAGCCCCATGACATTGGAGTGATCACCGTCTATGCGCGAGATGAAGGGTGCCCCCAGACCGTCGATGGTGACACCACCTGCCACGCGCAACGGCTCGCCGGTGGCGATGTACGCGTCGATCTCCTCATCGCTCGGATCAGCGAAGAACACGGTGGACGCAACAACGCGGGCGACCTCATCGCCGGTCGTGGTGTTGATGACATGATGGCCGGTGAACAGAATGCCATCACCACCCCGCATCTGCTGCCAGCGCAGGAGCGCCTGCCTGACATCCGCCGGCTTGCCGTGAATCTCGCCGCCGATGTCGAACACCGAATCGCAGCCCAGCACGAGATGGCCACCGCCCAGGCCGGCCGCGACAGCGCGGGCCTTGGCGGTGGCCAACCCACCAGCCACAGAGTGCGCATCAGCCCAGCCGGCACTGGCGACCAGGGCCTCCTCATCGACCTCGCTCACCTGGATGCGATGCGCTATGCCGGCGTCGTGCAGCAGTCGCGTCCGCGCTGGCGATGCCGACGCCAGGACGAATCGCATCAGCGAAGCCTGCCCGTCATGACCCACGCGCCGCGACCAGGTCGCATCAAGGCGGGGCGTGCCAACTGCGTCGACGCAGACCAGAAGCGCACCGGTGTGTGGGTCGAGGCCTGGTGATCCAGCCGGGAGGCGACGGCGGCCCTGAGTACGGCGATGACCACGCCCAGCTCTTCGGCCGTGGGCTTCCCGTGCCTTACGACGAATCCGCTCACAGGGGCATGTTCCCGTGCTTCTTGGGCGGCAGCGTGGCGCGCTTGTTGCGCAGTGCGCGCAGGGCGAGGGTGACATTGGCGCGTGTCTCATGCGGGAATATCACACGATCGACGTGGCCCGACTCGGCAGCCGGATAGGGGTTGCCGAATCGCTGCTCGTAGTCGTCGATAAGTCGGGCGCGCTCAGCGTCAACGTCGTCGGCAGCAGCCAGTTCCTTGCGGTAGAGAATGTTGACAGCGCCCTGCGCACCCATGACGGCGATCTGCGCGCTGGGCCAGGCCAGGTTCACGTCAGCACCGAGATGCTTGGATCCCATGACGATGTAGGCGCCGCCGTAGGCCTTGCGGGTGATGACGGTGACGAGGGGGACCGTGGCCTCGGCATAGGCGTAGATGAGCTTGGCGCCACGCCGGATGATGCCTCCCCACTCCTGCTCGGTGCCGGGCAGGAAACCGGGAACGTCCACGAATGACACCACCGGAATGTTGAAGGCATCGCAGGTGCGGATGAATCGTGCTGCCTTCTCACTGGAGTCAATGTCGAGGGTGCCTGCCAACTGCATGGGCTGGTTGGCGACGATGCCGACCGAATGCCCCTCCACGCGACCGAATCCGGTGATGATGTTGGGCGCGAACAGCGGCTGCACTTCAAGGAAGTAGCCGTCATCCAGGACATGCTCGATCACCTGGTGCATGTCGTACGGCTGGTTCGAGGAATCCGGGATCAGTGCATCGAGCTCGAGATCCTCCTCGCTCACCGCGAGGTCGGCCTCCCAGGGGAAGGCGGGCGGTTCGTCCATGTTGTTGTCGGGCAGGAAGGAGAGCAGGGCCTTGACGTATTCGATGGCCTCCTGCTCGTCATGACCCATGTAGTGCGCAGCACCGGAAACCGCATTGTGCGTGCGTGCACCGCCCAGTTGCTCGAAGCCGACATCCTCGCCGGTGACGGTCTTGATGACGTCGGGCCCGGTGATGAACATGTGCGAGGTCTTGTCCACCATCACCGTGAAGTCGTTGATGGCCGGGGAGTAGACGGAGCCGCCGGCGCAGGGGCCCATGATGAGTGAGACCTGGGGGATGACACCGCTGGCGTGCACGTTGCGCTTGAAGATCTCGCCGTACATGGCGAGCGATTCGACACCCTCCTGGATGCGCGCGCCGCCGGAGTCGTTGAAGCCGATGAGCGGGCAGCCGGTCTGCATGGCGAGATCCATGATCTTCACGATCTTCTCGCCGAAGACCTGGCCCAGGGAGCCGCCGAAGACGGTGAAATCCTGTGCGAACACGTAGACCTGGCGTCCGTTCACCGTGCCGTAGCCGGTGATGACGCCATCACCGAGGGGCCGCGTCTTCTCCATGCCGAAGCCATACGCGCGATGGCGGCGAAGGCCGTCGATCTGCTGGAACGAGCCCTCGTCCAGGAAGCAGGTGAGACGCTCCATGGCGGTCTGCTTGCCCTTGGCATGCTGGCGTTCCACGGATGCGGACTGCCCGGTTTCCTTCTCGAGGCGGCGTCGACGCAGGTCCGCGATCTTGCCCGCGGTTGTCTGCAGATCGATGTGATCCTCGCCCACGCACACCTCCGTCGTTGTGTACGTCGTACGGTAGTCACGTGACTCACGAGTACAAGACGGACCGGCGAGTAGCCCTGGATCTGAACGCGATGCTTGCCGTCGAACACCTGCACTACGCACCTGTCACCGCATCGACACAGGCCGATGTCAAGCAGCTGCTCGATGCCGGTGAGCCGCTGCCCGTGGTGGTTGCTGATGAGCAGACGGCAGGTCGTGGGCGCCTTGATCGCAGCTGGACGGCGCCGCCGTTCTCCTCGGTGCTCATGAGCATGGGGCTGCCGCTTCCGCGGGAGCACAGTGCGTTCACGCTGCACCTGGGTGTGGTGGTG
>JAKAIC010000001.1 GCA_021814565.1 Actinomycetes bacterium
TCTGCCACTGATCGCGGACGTCCCCGAGTTGGCGCCCGAGCTGTCCGTGATGATCGACGGCTGGTGCCCGCAGGGTGTAGCCGATGCCATCTGGTCCCCTGTTGCGGATGTCGCGGCGATAGCCATGGCCGCTTATGCGCCTGCATCCACGTCATCGGTCATGAACATCCGCTCAATCGTCGCGGACTACTGCCTGTGGGTGCACGCGCGTCCGGCGCGCTCCGCCTGCGGAGACCTCACCGCCGAGGAGCTGCTGGCCGAGGGGCTGCTGGAACACTACTTCGCTGGCCCAGTGTCTGAGCGTCCGCATGCGACGCAGGGGACTGTCCGCAGCGTGCTGCGGCGCGTGGTACGCAACTTGCGTCCTGGCAAGCGACCGGAGCCCATCGCCTACACGCCGGTGCAGGCGCCCTACAGCGAAGCCGAGTGTGCCTCGTTCGTGCTGCTTGCACGACATCAGCCGACCGTGCACGGGCGCCGAGAACTGTCGTCACTTATCGCACTCGGCCTTGGTGCCGGTCTGAGTGCGGAGGACTCCCGCAAGATTGCGCCCTGCCACATCCACGAGCTGGATCTCGGCGATGGCGTCACGACGTTGGCGATCCGAGTACCCGGTGAAGCACCTCGGGGTCGCGTCGTCATCATGCGCAGCGCCTATGTGCCGCTTTTGCTTGAGGCAGTCCAACTGCACCAGAAGTCACGGCGCGGCACGACCAAGCCGCTGTACGGCAATAGCCCCGCTCGTCGCAATGGTGCGAGCCACGTCACCGAGCGTGCCGTCACGGCGATCGAGCAGGGCGTGGACATTAGTGCAGCGCGCCTGCGCACGACGTGGCTGGTGGCCTGCCTGTCGTCACCGGTGCCGTTTGGTGCGCTCATGCATGCCGCGGGCCTGAAGTCGCCTCGCACGTTCACGGACCTGCTGCGCTTCTGCCCGGCTCCCGATCCAGTTGCCGTTGAGCGTGCACTCGCCGCAGTGGCCACCACGAAGGTGGTGGTGCAGCCATGACCGGCCGCCGCGAATTCGAACGCGTCATGGCACAACTCGAAGCGAGCGGTGCTTGCGGCTACATCGAGTCGCTGCTCCGCCCCGATGGCGCTGGAGGTCGCCCCCGGCAACTCTCGGTGGCGGTGTTCTTGACCGCAGTGGTCTGCGCTGTCGATGAAAAGCAGGGTGCATTGTCATTGGTGCGAGTGCATCACCAACTCACACAGGGCCTGGCCCGCAGCTACCGCGTGCAACTAGGCATCACCACTTTGGATGCCGGCGGTACGGACAGGTCCATCAGCCTGCGCCAGGTGCGTTACATGCTGGAAGCGATCGAAACGAAACTCGCGTTCAGCGAAGGGCGTGTGCCCGACCTTGCAGATGACGATCGCGCAAACCGTGCCGACGCACTACAGCGAGTCCTGGACCTCATCGTGGCCGGGAGTATCCCGGACCATCTGCCCGCACCTGAGTCATGGGCACTGGATGGCACCGCCGTCGAATCCTGGGGCAAGGGTCGTAGACGCGGTCCCGTTGACCCGGATGCTGATCACGCGCAGGACGACGACCTCATGCGAGATGGCACGGCTGTTGCCGTACAGCCGTTGTTTGATGTGGATGCGCGCTGGGGGTACCAGACCAAGACGTACGACAACAAGACGAACCTCTGCTACGGCTACCACGTGTTCGGCATGGTCGGGCTGTTGCCTGTTGGCGCCGACCCAGATTTGCGACCCAAACTCACGGAGCGGATCAGCATCCGGCCCGCGAATGCGAACGCGATCGTAGCGGCGCTCACCATGATCGACTCCCTCAACGTCGCCAACCGGCATGTGCGGGAACTGCTTTCCGATCGTGAGTTCTCCTACAAGTCCGAGCAGTCCTGGGCGCAACCGCTGCGGCAGCGCGGAGTGTCCCAGGTCATGGACCTGCACCCGAATGATCGAGGCATCCGCGACTACAACGGCATCGCCATGATGGACGGTGTCCCCTACTGCAGCGCCGCGCTGGCCACCCGGCCGGACCTGGTGAACATCGCGCGCCCAGAACGCTTCTCGGCGCCGCCGCTCAAGGCCAACGCCTCCGTAGAAGAGCGGGAAGAGCATGATCGCGTCACCGCGCAGATCGCAGAGTTCAACAGGCTCAAGAGTGAACCCGAGCAGCGCGCGTTCCGTCGCGTCGCTGGCCCGGACGCCGATGGCAATGAGAGATACGAGTGCCCGGCGCAAGCTGGCAAGCTCATCTGCGCCAACTGTCCGTTCTCACTGAACTTCCTCGACGGCGTGCCGGTCGTCGAGAAGCCCCACGCCCTGCCCGCGTTGCCGGTGCGGCCAGTCCGCCTTGACTCGTCGGCGACGGCAGCTGAGCGTGAGCAGTACCGGCAGGACCTCGACAGATACAACACGCAAGCGGACTTCCTGCGCTGCTGCCGCCAGCGCACCATCACCATCCCCGGCACCGTGACACCCAAGACGCGCCAGAAGTTGGCGTGGGGCTCTGAGGACTGGCAGGAGTCCTACAAGCGCCGTACCCACGTGGAAGGCGCTTTCGGAAACTGGAAGAGCCCGAAGACCTCCCGCGTCCAACGCGGCTGGATCTACGTCGTCGGCCTTGTCAAGACTGGAATCATGATCGCCTGCGTCGCCTTCGCCACAAACATGCGACTGCTCCGCCGCTGGTCAGAACGAACCGGCGACATCACCGACCCACTGACGAAGCCGCTACCGGAGTCGCTCGGGTTCGAGGAACTCGATGCCGACGGCAACCTTGACCTAGCTGACGGTCCACCAGGCGCGTAGCACCAGTCGCCTGCAAGATCCCTGAACAGCTCGCAACAGCCCGCAGCCTCCGGCTAGCGGGCGAGCCGGCGTTCACCGGCAGCGCTTGCGTCGACGAACCAACCCCTGCGCGCGTTGCTCCGGCCCGCACCATCTGTTTCGTGAGGTGCCGCAAACCACGAAACTCCCCGCGAGAACCTCTCAGAGGCTCCCATCGGGGAGTTTCGCAACTCCGAATCCACTACTTTCGTAAGGACCCCTCTGGCGTGGAAATGACAGGCTGATCTGGCTCCGGCAGGACGGCTCGAAGTGGCCCCACTGATCTGCGGTTTCTGTTTGAGCGCGACGGCTTGATTTGGCCCCACCTGCGTGTTCGCATGTTCGTCTGCGGCGAGCTGGGGACAGGCGATGGGACGCAACCGGGTGGAACTGTTCGACAAGATCCGTACCGATCACGCGACGGGTGAGTACTCGATCCGCGCGTTGGCTGACCTGCATGGCGTGCATCGGCGCACGGTGCGGCAGGCGTTGGAGTCGTCGATTCCACCACCGCGAAAGACGCCGCAGCGTGCGGCACCCAAGTTGGGGCCGGTGGCCTCGATCGTCGATCAGTGGCTGCGTGATGACCTCACTGCTCCGCGTAAACAGCGGCATACCGCGCGCCGGATCTGGGAACGGCTCATCGATGAACACGGGTTGGAGGGGCTGTCGTATTCGACGGTCCGTGACCATGTCGCTAAGCGCCGCCAGGTGATCGCTGCCGAGGCCGGTGCCAGTGCTGAGGTGTTCATCGTGCAGCAGCATCTGCCCGGTGCTGAGGGCGAGGTGGATTTCGCTGAGCTCTACGCATACATCAACAACATCAAGGAGAAGCTGCACCTGTTCACGTTGCGCTTGTCGTGCTCGGGCAGGGCGGTGCATGTCGCGTTTCGCACTGAAGCGTTGGAAGCATTCTGCGAAGGCCACGTGATCGCCTTTGAACGTCTTGGCGGCATGCCGGAACGGATCCGGTACGACAACCTGAAAGTGGCTGTCAGCAACGTCCTGATGGGTCGCGAGCGGCGTGAAGCAGACCGTTGGATCATGTTCCGCTCCCACTATGGATTCGACGCGTTCTATTGCCGTCCCGGCGTGGAAGGGGCGCATGAGAAGGGCGGCGTGGAAGGTGAAGGCGGACGATTCCGTCGCCGGCACTGCGTGCCCATCCCGCACGCAGCATCGTTGGAGGAACTCAACGCCATGTTCGCTGCCGCAGACGCAGCAGATGATGCCCGCCGCATCGGGCAGCGTCCCCAAACCGTGGGCCAAATGTTTGCCCTCGAAGCACCCGCGTTGCGGCCTCTTCCCACCGAACGCTTCGAGACGGGCATCGAGGTGATGACGACAGTGGATCGGCACGCCCGGGTCACGGTCCGCCAAATCCACTACTCCGTGCCCGCGAAGTTGATCGGCCGCCGCCTGCGGGTGATCGCTCGTGCCAGTGAAATCCTCGTCTTCGACGGCCGGCACGTGGTTGCCCGTCATGAACGTTCCACCGCGCGCGGCAGCCAACACCTGCAACTCGACCACTACCTGGAAGTCCTCGCCCGCAAACCCGGTGCCCTGCCCGGTTCGCTGGCGTTGGAACAAGCCCGCAAGGAAGGGCTGTTCACGGCCACGCATGAAGCGTGGTGGGCTGCAGCACGCGCCGCCCGCGGCGACAGTGACGGCACCCGCGCCTTGATCGATGTGTTGCTGCTGCACCGGCATCTGCCATCGCACGCAGTGCTTGCTGGCATCCGTGCCGCGCTCACTGTCGGCGCCCACGACCCCGACGTGGTGAGCCTTGAAGCACGCCGTGCCGCACGCGGCGAGATGCCAAACGATGAGACAGCGCCTCATGCTTCAGCGGTCGCCCATCTTCCCGTCGATGTTCGCCCGCTGCCCGACACAGCCCGCTATGACGAACTCCTGACCCACCATCCGAGACGAAAGGTCACCACGTGAGCCGAACAACCAACAGCGCAGATAGTGCCGCCATGACCGTCATCGACCGCAGCAGCCGCGCCTTGCGGCTGCCCACCATCCGCACCCGTGCCAGCGAAGTGATCGCTGCCGCGACCCGTGAACAGTGGTCCCACGCCCAGTTCCTGGCCGAGATCCTGGCCAGCGAATGCGACGACCGAGACCTGCGGGCACGAGCACGTCGCGTCGCCGCCGCGGGCTTCCCACGCGCCAAAACATTGGCCGAGTTCGACACCGACGCCAACCCCCACGTCGAACCCGCACTGCTCGGCACGCTCGCCACTGCCGCTTGGGTGCAAGCCGGGAAACCGTTATGTCTCATTGGTGATTCCGGCACCGGCAAAAGCCACCTCCTCATCGCCCTCGGCACCGCCGCCGCCGAAGCCGGCCACCGAGTCCGTTACGTGCTCGCCTCACGCCTGGTCAACGAACTCGCCGAAGCCGAAAACGAGCGACAACTCACCAGGCTCATCAACCGGTACGGCCGCGTCGATCTGCTCTGCATAGACGAGCTCGGCTACCTGCAACTCGATCGCCGCGGCGCGGAACTGCTGTTCCAGGTCATGACCGAACGCGAAGAACGAGCCGCCCTCGCCGTGGCCTCCAACGAGCCATTCAGCAACTGGGGCAACACCTTCACCGACCCGCGGCTGTGTTCCGCGATCATCGACCGCATCACCTTCAACGGCACCATCATCGAAACCGGCACCACGTCCTACAGGCTCACATCAACCCGCGCCAACCGCAGCCACTAACCGACCAGGTGGGGCCACTTCGCGGCGTCCCCGCGGGGCCAAGTCAGATTGACATTTTCACTGGCGGGAGGATCCTCAAAATGGCCCGTTCAGAGGCGTCTTCGGTGTCCTGTTCGGTCTCAGTCCGGACTTCCCCCATCTCGAAGCTAGTTTTGCCCCCATGGCCGATGTTGAGTCAGCAGGGTTCTCAATCACACCCGGTGGCAAGGCACCTGCTGCTGCGATCTTGGTGCCCGGTGCACGCTATGACATGGCCGCCCCGTTGTTCGCGAAGCTCATTGAGGGCCTGAGCGCCGAAGGCCTGGGTTGGGTCGCCATCTCCTGGACCGATTCCGTGCACGGACATGACCTGTCGACCATGTGCCAGCTCGTGGACCGTGCCGTCCGAGCCGTTGAGGCACTCGCATCCCAGGACGCCACGATCGTCGCGAAGTCCTTGGGCACGCTCGCTGTTGCGACAGCAGAAGCCCTGCATCGGCCGGGAGTGTGGTGGACGCCGATCGTCGGATCGGCAGCCGATCGGGGCGGCTATGGCGCGTACGTCCGTGAGCGTCTGGTCAGGAGGAGCCGCGCCGACCTCGTCTTCGGTGGCTCTGCCGACGCGTTGTGGGATCGAACGGCCATTCCCTCGCAGCACCAGACCGTGGAGTTCCCGGGCGCCGATCACGGCCTGGAGATCGATGGCGACCCAGCGGCAACGGCAGCAATCCACGAAGCGGTCTCTTCTCAGACCCTCGAGTTCATTCGCGGGCACACGCGGTGAGCGTCTCCGACGCGCCCGACCTCGCGCTGCCTCATGCCGTCCTGGATGCCATCACTCACCACACGGGCGAGGTTGTGCGTGTGACCGCCGCCGAGGCCGGTTTCACGCCGGGCGTGAAGTATCTGGCGGAGACTGCCGACGGCGGCTTCTACTTCGTCAAGAGTGCACCTTCGGATACCTGGGTGGCCCACGACTACGAGACGGAGGCGCGCGCTCACCTGTGGCTGCCAGTCACGGCGACCCGGTCGCTGCTGCTGGCCCACCTGACTGTCGGCGACCACCAGACCCTCATCTTCCGCGGGCTGCGAGATCGCAACCCCGGAGCCAGCGTGTGGGCCGACGAGACCGAGGTTGCTGATGCCCTTCGGGGTCTTGCACGGACCTACTCGGGTATCGACGCGGCAGCACCGGCTGACCTGCCGAGCAGCGTCACCGATTTCTGGCCCGGGCTGACGTTCTGGCGCGACTGCGCCGCCGGCTTGGCCGTTGCGCCCGAGGGAATCTCGCCGACGACTGTGGCGCTGTTCGCCGACCTTGAAGGCCACTGCGTCGCGGTCCTGTCCCGGCCAGAGTGGGCGAGTGAGGTATCGCACGAAGACCTGCGCAGGGATCAGTTCCTCATCGAAGATGATGGCACGGCAACCGTTATCGACTGGTCCTTTGTGACCCGCACTCCACGGATCGTCGACGCGGTATCCCTTGGAGTCGGAGTCTGCGTCGCTGGCCTTGATGCCGAGATGGTGCTCGACCCAGCGGGGCCGTTCGACGGCTACGACGCCGATGACATCGACGCGGTTCTGGCTGCACTGGCCGGGTACTTCTTTCGTGCGACGCTCGTGACGGACGGGAAGCCCGAACGGCTATGCGCCGCGCAACTCGCGCAGGGTCAGGCGTGCGCCATGTGGCTCGGTCAGCGACGCGCATCGAACTGAAGCGCACTCGTGGAAGCAGGAAGCCGGTGCCCCTGCGAGGTGCCGTGAAGCACGCGCGATCCATCGGACATTCAAGCGAGAGCGTCGCCATCACAAGTTGGCGGCGACGCCATTGCCGCACTGGCAACATGCCGGGAGGGGGAAGCGGTACAGGTTCTGCCGGGTTGAGCAGAAGGACGGCCCGATGGCCCGCGCAAGAGTCGGTCAACTTGAACTGTGGGTTCACAAGATGTCTCGCAGACATCCGATCGTGGCAGGTGCCCCACCGTGTCAGCGGGCCGTGCCCGTGACTCCGAGCCAGTCCAATGCCGCATCCAGCGAGGGCACCTGCGGCCACTGCCCGTCGCCGTTCACGTGGAGGCGATTGAGCCATACGGCTGGTAGTCCGGCGGCGGTGGCTCCTGCCACATCGCTGCTGACGACGTCACCAATGTAGGCCGTGACAGTCGGGAGCGTGTCCAGCGCTCGGCACAGAGCCTCGAACGCACGTGTATCGGGCTTCCCGGCCGGAAGGTCGCTCGATGCCACCACGACATCGACCGCGTCGTACAGACCGATGGCACGCAACTTTGCCTCCTGCTGTTCGCGCTGGCCGTTGGTGAGCACGCCGATGCGCAGATCGGCACCGCGGAGGGCATCGAGGAATCGGGCGGCGTCGGGGTACGCGGTCCAGGAGGTCTCGTAGTGGCGCAGGTAGCGCGAGAAGAGCTCGTCCAGGTCGTGTGCCTGCGGATGCTCACCTACGGCGATGAGCGTGTCGTGCACACGTCGTCGACGCTGCTCCTGGAACGTGATGGCGCCGGTCGTGAAATGGGGGAAGTGCGTGCGCTCAGCTTCCGCCCATGCGGCAGCGGTGACACTCGCGGGCCAGCCGCACTCCTCGGCCCAACTGCGTGCTGCCGTGTCTGCTGATGCCGCGTGGTCCATCAGCGTTCCGTCCAGGTCCACGCCGACACCTACGAGGTGGGTGGTTCGGACGGCACTCCGTGTCGGATTCGCGGTCACAGGCTCCATCCTCTCGTCTCGCACAGTGAACAGGCCCGCCAACACGATCGGCCCGCATCGCCCGACCCCGCAGTTGGACTTCCACCTGAGTGGGGCCGGATCCGTACCGGGTCGGGCCGTGCAGCATCATCGGTCTGGTGGTGTCACGGGACGTACGTCTGCTGACCTGGACGGCCGATCGGCCATCGGCAAGTGGCAGGTGCGGCCCGTCTGGCCACCTTCGCGCCTCCTAGCGCGCCGCGCGGAACGGCGGACGTTCCCGCGAGGTGCCCGTGAGGTTCGTGGGCCACAATGAGTGCGAAGGCCGCCCCGCCCCGAGGGTGGCCTTCGTCATTCGCGTGGGTCGTCGAGGCGAGCCGCCGCTCGACGTTTGATCGGGGGATCCCGGAGACTTATCCGAGGCAATTCCTTGGCTCGGAGGCCCGAATGGATGTGCGCATGGGGGACGTCCCCACGTGGATCGCAATGTGTGGGGCGATTGTCGCGGCGTGGCGAGCGAACTCGATCGCAAGGATCGAGGAACAGCGTGACAAGGATTCGGCAAGGCGCGATCGCGAGAGGCAGGCGGTGCAGGTGTCCGCTTGGGTCGAGGGTTCGACAATGCAGGGCAGCTACGGCCTTGAAGCAACCTGTGTCGTGTGCGTATGCAATCGTTCCGATCAGCCTGTCTATGCGGTGGACATCACGGTGAAGGACTCAGTGGGCACGTCTCAGCGACATCAGTTGGCCGTGCTCCCGCCGCGCGTGACCGAGCGCTTCCTCATCTCCGAACAGTTGAGGAACAACGCGATCCTCCACGTCGACATACCTCGCGGGCAGCAGAGGAATGCTTCGTTTGCCCAGGACGATGCAAGGCGCCTAGCTCAGGACCTGCGCGTTGAGGTGTCGTTCCGCGACGTCAGCAACAACACATGGCGCCGTGGGCTGGACGGGGCGCTTGTCGAAGCGCCTGAGACAACCGCCGCGCGGCCGCGGCGGTTCTGGTTCACGCGCGCCTGGGGAGCCGGACGCACCGGCTCGTGACGGAACCTGTGCTTTCTGTGAGGTTCCTACCTGCTCTGCGAGGGGCGCGTCTGCCAGGCTCGCCGCGAAGGCTGCTGCATCCCCCAGGAGCGGCCTTCGCGGCTTCCCAGAGCACTGACTAGCCGAGAGGTGTTCCTGTCCACAGGTGCACCGGCCGCGTCATTCGACGACGACACCACGTCCCTGTCGACCGCCGTACGCCGGCTCGCAAGGTAGACAGCGAGGCTTGGCGCAGCGACCGTGCCGAGGCTCTCGCTTCGCACGGGATCATCTGCAAGGCTGGATCTGGCGGAAGGGATCGCTTGTGGGCTACGGGGGTGCAAGTGACGAAGAGGGTTGACGAACAACTACTGATTGGCCTCGCCATCCTGCAGGTGAACTGGGATGCGAAGGGGAGGAGTCATCTCGACAACTTCGTACCATTTGCTGTTGAGGCGTTGCGCACAAGCGGATCGAGTGAGTTCACCTACGCGGAGGTTCGACAGGCGATCCTTGACACGTCGGGATTGAATCTGCCGGTTCAGGTCGTCGGCGCAGTTCTCAAGCGCGCTGAACTCGCCCGCTTCGGGACTCGTGCGTCGCATGGAACGTTCCGTCTGAATTCGGAAAAGGCGAGTCGGGTCTCATTGGAGGCGCAACGACAGCGCCTGCTACGTGAACAGCGCAATCTCGAGGAATCGCTCGCACAGCACGCTAGCAGCGCCTTCGGTGCCGCGTGGTCCTTGGAAGTCGCCAACGCCGCCTTGCTTGCATATGTCGATGGCAATGCAGCAGCGCTCCTTGGAACCGCGCTGCGGGGTGACAATGCACCGCGCGGTGAGGTTGACTCGGAGGAACGCGTCATCGTCGCGAGCTGGATTGAAGGGATCTCACATTCCGATCCCGATCGATTCGAGTACCTGCTGAACATCGTGAAAGGCAGCATGCTTGCTACGGGTCTCCTGTTGCCCCATAGCAGCGAGATGGATCGGCCATTCAAGGCAACGACGCTCATTCTCGATACTCCCGTGTTGCTCGGAGCTTTGGGTCACGAGGGCGAAGAGACGCGAGCCTCAATCGAAGAGATCCTCGCTCTCGCTCGTCGACAAGGGGCGAAGCTCGCCTGTCTCCAGGGAACTTTGGTAGAGGTCCGCTCCGTCCTAACAGCAGCGTCGATGTCAATCGGTCGCGCCCACTCTCCGTCTACCAAGCCGGTGGACTTGCACTTCGCGCGAACAGGACAGTCGAGAGCCCAAGTCCTAGCCAAGGCTGAACGGCTTGATGCGGACCTGAACCGCATTCAGATTGAAGTGCGGGCGAATCCACACTTCGCTGAGTTCGACACCGTGGACGAAGCCGTTCTTGAGCAACTGCTAGAACGCGCAGTGCACCATGGCCCGGAGCGAAGAGAAGCGCTGTTGCACGACTTGAATGCACTTACGTCCGTTCATAGATTGCGCAGGAACCGAGACGGCGATCGGCTTGAGAACTGCGGTGCTGTCTTCATCAGTCCGAACACTGGTGTCGTTGCCATTGCTAACGCATTCGAGGGATTCAAGACGCACCGGTGGCCGATCGCGATGTCTCTGGACTCGCTTGCCACGATGCTCTGGGTCAAGACTCCACTAGCTGCCCCGGATCTGCCTAGGTATCGCCTATTGGCCAACTGCTACAGCGCTCTCGAACCTGAACCGGAGCTGTGGGCCCAGTTCTTGCGAGAAATCGACCGGCTGCGATCTGACGACTCGATCACGGATGACGATGTGACTTTCCTCAGGTACTCGCAAGAGGTCCGACGCGAACTCGCCCAAGGCGCCGTTGCGAAGCGATCTGGCGCTTCGCATGACCTTGTTATCGATGTACTGGCACGAGTGCAAGGCAAGCTCAGTGAACCAGCCGAAGGTCAACGCGTTGCCGCCGAACAGAAGTTGAGGGAGGTAGAGGCCGTTCATGAGGCTCTAGCGGTGCGGGCCCAATCGACCGAAACGGATCTCGAGAAGATCACTAGAGAACTCGCGGAGGAGCGCCAGCGTAGGGAGCGTCGGGACAAGCACTCAGAGAGCGTGCTCACCGATGTCGCTGGACAAGCAGAACGAGTGGGCAAGTGGGCGGGTTGGGGAATCACGGTCCTCATCGGTGCCAGTTACTTCTGGGCAACAAGGCATACCAGTTGGCTTGCCCATCTCATAACCTCACTAGCCGTGACTGTCGCGCTGCTTGTCGGGAACCTCCAGGCTCCGGGCAAGGCCGTCGAGCGGTTCATTGCGGACTGGTTCAAGCGGGTCCGCATCGCACTCCTCAAATTGCCTACCGAGGAAGCGCTGGACACCAGGTTGTAGGGCGTAGAGCCGATTGTCCACAGTGAGATTGAAGCGTGCCGTTCCGAGTCGCAGCCCGATGGCCGTCCCTAGGGCGGTGACACTGGAACAGGCACGCTGGTGATTGCGCGGGTGACAGGTGGCCGGACGCTGGTCCGGCATGACCACACATACACATACTGGGAATCAGGACCTGCCGGGGACCACGGAGGCCGCTTCGGTGGTCGCTGCTGCGGCTGCCTTGTTGACGAACTTGCATCAACAGCGCGCGAGTACGGCCCGCGGCAGGCTCATGGAGTTCCTCCGGGATACGACGTCCTCGGGCTGGGATGGGGAGACTCGCCCTGATCTTGTTGCCCTCCTGACGGAGGCCGCGATCGAGCGCCATGTGCGCGCGCGTGCTGCCGCCGGCGAGGGCAACCGGGGGCTGTCGGATCGGCGTACCGATCTGCGGAACATCCGCAGGGCGCTCATCGCTGACCCGAATGACATCCGACGCAAGCCTGCGAAGAGTCACGGCACTCCGGCCGGTAGCGACATGCTGCTGGCGGGGCTGCTCGCCGGTGCGAATGGCGTCGAAGTACACGCACTAGTCACTGCGCTTCGCGAGCAGGGCCACGTCACCGCGCAGCACATGCGCACGCTGCTGTCGACTCGACTGCTGCGGCAGCTTCCTGTGAATGCGGTGGTGAGCCAGGTCGGCACTCCTTCGGCGGAGGGGTGCCGTCTCATGAGGGCAATGGCAACCGCCAACGCCGCGGCATCCGGGAGCGTGATGCGGTCCATGCCACGAACCTCAACCACGGCAGTAACGAAGTCGCGTCGCAAGAGCAACCGCGAGGTCATGCGCGAAGCAGCCGACAAGGCGAAGGCGGTGACGGTCGAGAAGACGTTGCACGACCTCGCCGCCACAACATGGCCGCAATTGCGTAGCATGCCTACGGCGACGCGCACCGCAATGATGAAATACCGGCCGCAGGGCGTTCCCGACACCGAATGGATCCTGCTGCGGCCTGCGTTCCTTCGGCTCATGTCGCTGCTGCAGCAGGAGTCCCCACGCGTTGCACGCAACACGGCCTCGCTGCTCGTGCGATACCTGCGGTGGCGGCTGTCGAACCGGACTCCCGCGGGTGCCCAACCGTTGGCAATGGCGGAGGTGGGTGTCCGGGAGGACGTCAACACCTGGTTGGCCGTCATGCGTTCTCGAGGGACGCCACCTGCGACCCTCGCGACGATGCGATCGGAGGTTCCCTATGTCATCGATGCCCTCCACCCCGATTTGGCACCCGTGCGGCTGCCCTACACCCCGGCGCCGGCGCCCTACAGCGATCGCGAGGTGGCAACGTTCCTCGCGATTGCGCGATATCAGCCGACCGAACGCAGTCAGCAGGAGACGACGGCGCTGATCGCGCTCTGTGCTGGTGCCGGCCTCACCCCTGGTGAGGTCACGTCCGTCACCCCCGCGGACCTTCAGCCGCTGGAAATGGGCGACGGCTTCCGCACCTACCTGGTTCGTGCTGGACGTGGGAGGCAGGAGCGTGTGGTTCCCCTGCGGTTGGCCTTCGTCGCTCCTCTGGAGGATGCGCTGCGCATTCACAAGGAGCGCAGGCAGGGCACGCGCCCTCTTGTACCGAAGCTGGCTGCGCCGGGTACCCACGGCATCGTGGCCAGAGTCGAACTCAGCGATGAGGTGGGACTCGATCTTCAGGCCTACCGGTTGCGCAACACGTGGCTGGTGGCCCAGATGCAGGCATCGGTTCCGCTGGCCGATCTGCTCCGTGCCGCAGGTCTCGTGAGCGCGCGCCCCCTGACTGACCTGCTGCCACATTGCGCGCCAGCAGAGCCAGCACGCATCCAGCACCTGCTCGCCGCTGCGACGGTCGTGAAGGCCGGTGAGCACGCATGATCCGTGATTGGGAAATCGAACGTGTGCGACTGCTCGTGGACCGTTCCGGCGTCGTTCCCCTGGTCGAGGCCGAAATGAGGCGTCGTGGCACTGGCCGTTTGAGCAGCGTGACCCTTCGAGACTGGTTCGTCTGTGAGGTGCTCACCGCCATCCACGGCCAGAACCTTCACAGCAGTGAGGTGCGACGCATGTTCACTGACCTCAAGGAGTCAACCCTTGCAGCCCAGTTCCTGGTGGGGACGCGCATCCCGACTTCCGATGTCTTGGAAGGCGATCGGATCGTCTCCGTGAGCCCGTTCGAGACCCGGCTTCGCACCATGAACGAGCGGCTGTCGTTCCTGCAGAGTTCCGCCCCGGACATCACACCGGAGGAAGCCATGCGTCGAGAGGCGTTGCAGCAAGAGATCTCGTACCGCCTGTTGCGAGCCACGCGGCCGATCGACCTCCCAGACACTCGCGCGATGGCGGCGGACAGCACCGCCGTCGAGGCCTGGGGTCAGTTTCGGATCGGCGGCAACGATCCCGACGCCCGTCCGGGGTATCGCACGCCGAAACTCGGGGAGCGATCGGTCTTCCACGGCCATGCGTACTTCGTGTTCAGTAGCGTGGACCGCGACGGCGTACGTCCCGCGGTTGCCGCGCCACGACTGTTCGAGCAGCTTGTGGTGCGGCCTGCCAACGTCGAAGGTGGTGTCGGCATTCCGGTGCTGCCCTTCGCGCTGCGAGCAGCAGCCGAAGGCAGACTGCAGGAGTTGCTGCTCGATAGTGCCTGGTTCAACACATCATTCGAGGACTTCTTCGCGCCGCTGCAGGAGGCGGGCGTGCGCGTCATCATTCCCCCGAAGGCGTCCATGAAGCGCATCACCGTACGGGCCGATGGAACTCCGATGTTCTTCGCCGTCCCGCTCTGCCCTGGAACTCCGCAGGAGATGATCGACCTTGCCCGCACTCTCAAGCAGCCAGCAGCAATGACACTCGAGCCTGGATTCACCGAGCAGGAACTCGACGAACTCGCACGAATGGCCGACCAAGAGCTCGATGCTGCAGAGCTCGTCCTGCCCGACGATGCGGATCAGGAGATCCATCTGGCGGAGGATGACGAAGAGTATGAGCAACCGGTCGGGTCTACGCCCGACGAGGATTCCGAACGGTGGTGGCGCAAGGTTCGCAAACTCTCATGGCCGGAGCGTCGCGAGCACATCAAGCGGCGCAAACACAAGGTCTATGAAGACACTATCCAGTTCATCGAGGCCTCGGAGAAGGTCAAGGCCTACGCCTTGACCCGCAAGGAGTCCGCGACCGCCGAGAACGGTTGGCAGGAGCGGTGGGAATGCGGGGCGAAGTCCGGACTTCTGCGATGCCCGCGAATCCCCGAAAGCATGCTTATCGATCCGGCTGACCGGCCGACGGTCCTGCCCTGTGACACAGGGTTCTGCGCCCAGACGCGGCCTGCTGACGGACGCGACAAGGACGTCCGAGATGGCACCATTCCCTTGGGCACCCCTGTCTACGTGACGTCTCTCCGATTGGACCGCAACGAGCGACCGAAGGTGCGCAGCAAGCATTTCCCGGGCACGCTCGCATGGATCAAGGACGTCACCCGACGATCCCGCGTGGAGGGCGACTTCGGCGTCCTCAAGTCACAGTCCGGTAGCGGCCTTACCAAGGGCTACTTCGCAGTCGGCGGGCAAGCCGCACACGTGATCCTGGGAACCATCGTCCTCGCCGCACGCAACATGAAGAACATCGAGGCATGGCTGGCGCGCGGTGGCGAGACCGCGGATCCTCTGTATGCACCCGAACCGGTGCTCCAGGGCTTCGGCGAACTCACAGTGGCCCAAGCCGCGCAAGTGCGGCGCAGCCACCTCGACCGCACTGACCAGCAGGCCGCATGACAGTTGACCTGCAATGCGCTGAGGGCCGCCCCGATGGGGCGGCCTCAGCCACATTCTGACCGTGCAGGTTCACACGTTCATTTTGAGGATCCTCAGCTCAGAATGGACTTCCATTCTGAGGATCCCCCTGGCAAGTTGTTGACCAAACTCCGGTTCCCTCACGATTCAGGCCCATTTCTGGGCCTCACGAAGAGGCTTGCACACGAAAACACGATTTTTTGCACACAGGCGCACGAATTCATCCGCTGCGACTTCCCGGTCCCGCCCCGCAAGCCGATGGCGCTGGCGCGCTCGTGGGATCAGCATTCCCAGCAATCCTCGAACGGAGCCCTCTGACATACGCACTCGCAGGACCCGTCTGGATCTGAAAATGTGACGTTCCCATCAGTATCCGCGCCAGCTTCGGCCCAAGTGACGTCAAGGATTGCCCGATGCTCCGGCCCCCATCGACGGACCGACGCGTTGGCCGCACCGTACGGCCACTTCGGATTGCACACAGCCTGGTTGCTTCACAGCAATTCGCGCGCACAGTTCGGTATCGGACTCAATGCTGTGCGGCTACGCTGCGGAGGTGCTCGCCATGACTCGGTCTGGAACTTTCCGCTGGGAATCGGAACTGGTCAAATCGCTTCTCCCGGCGGTCGCGAAAATGAGTCCAGGGCCACGGGACCTAAGTGTGGTTACAGAAGTGCCATGTCCGTCAGGCGGCATTCCCGACATTGTCGGAGTGCTGCTCGACGCGGCCGCCATCGAACGTCGAGAGGCATCTGGTCTGGGCGCCGTCACGAATCCGCATGAAGCGGTGATTCTTTCGCGACTGTCAGAAGGCGAAGCCACTTTGACCGAGTTGGCGAATGTCGTCTTCCTATCTCGGGAGCACCTGCGTCGCAGCATTCTTCCTCGATTGATCAGTGCGGGCTGGATAGCGCCGCTTCAGGGCAGAGGCGAATCCGCCTCAACGATGCTGTTGGTCCAATACGAAGACGTCGCGCAGTGGGTAGTGACCGTGGAGGCGAAACTCACAGACTGGCGTGGAGGCATGAGCCAAGCCCTAAGGCACGCACCCAGTGCGGATGCTGCATATCTCGCACTCGATGCACGGTTCTCGCGTCGAGTGACCCTGCAAGCTTCGGCTGCGAGCGAACGCGGAGTCGGGATACTGACAGTCGATGCCTCCACCGGTGCCGTTGAAGAGCGCTCAACACCAGTCCGTTGGCAGACGCAGAACGTCCTTCGCCGCATCCTCGCGGAGCGTGTTTGGACGCAGCTGCGCTCCGACCATGTACCAGGTCATAACGCGCTGGTGTTCGGGCGTGACTTGGGAGCGCTCGCTCTAGCCGGCTAGCGCAATAGAGCCAGCCACCTATCAAGGTGCTTTGGCAGGTTGTCACCAGCAAGCGGTGTGGGACCGGACGCAATCTTCTGCACCATGGTTCGCGCATCGTTGACCATGCGTTGCGCGGCGAGGCGCGGCCTGCGGCTCGCCAGCACGCTCGATAGTGCCGCGGTGGCTATGAGGTAATGCTGGCCAGCTACCTCTTTGTTCCAGCCTGCCGATGTCGGAGCGCTCAAAGGCAGTCGTCTGCAGAAATCGCAACTGCACAACGCATAGGAAGGCTCCCCCATCATTGTGAGATGTGCAGCATGTTCCACCGTATGGAGAACGGATGATTCGAAGTATCGGACACGTGGTGGGCGCCAATTCTGCCGAGTCGATCCGAATCGGGGTTGATCCGCGTACGCCTGTTCGCTCCACCCGATTCCAGTTGAGAAGCCGGTGGCTCCAATAGCGCTCATCACCCATCCCGTAAGACCCGAGTTCGGGAGAATAAGGTTCTTGCCTTCCAGCGCAGCGGTCGAACAAAGCTCCTTGTACCCGTCGAGCACCTTGGGGTCGACAAGTTGCCCGAACCTTGGTGCAGTCAACGGCCAGCGAAAGCGCAAGTACCACAGTGACTCACTGGATTCGACGAGTTCGTGTAGCAGGACGTTGCGAAGAGTCGGGTTGGTGAGCCATACGTGATCGAACGTAAGATTGACAAACATTGGCTCGTCGGGCGCTTGGCTGCGACTGGCTGATACCCATCTCATTGCATGCTGCATCGCCCTTTGCGGAGCTGCATTGTCCACCCAGCCCGTAGCGGACACGAGGGCGGTAGCTCCCGCGTTACGTTGGACTCTTAGCACTTCCGTCACCCAGGCCGGATCCGTAGGCGAGTCCTGCGCCGGGGCATTGACGAACCAAGGCGAGCGCCTCCCGGCGCGAGGTCCAAGCGTCTTCGCATCTGGACACTGCGACCGCTCCGCCCTGAAGAGTTCAGGATCCGCCAACAGAAGCCTGTTCGTTGTGAACTGGCGAAGGAACTGTGTTCGCGCATCCAATCCGGCATTCAGCAATGGAAGTACCGCCCCGATGCCGACTTGACCTCTCGTCGCACGATCGGCCGCAGGAAGAGTGTCCGCGAAGTGTTGAGAAAGGCGGGCACCTCGCACGAACAAGACGACAGGTACATCACCATCGAGCTGTTTGCTCAATGACGGCCCACCAGTCCGTACCGATTCGTCCGGCGGGGTCGTCACCTCGCCGGTTTCCAAGTTGACAATGCGGCCGTCTTCGAGGATCTCAGTGCGACTTTGGTCTGAGCCAGGACCGGTTTGTGGCTCGATGTGCTGCTGCGTGGACGCGAGATCCCCGTCCATGGGAACGAGGCGATCAGTCGGGTTGCGCGCCATCTCTCTCTTCCATTTCTCGAAGTGCCCGGCGGGCGGAACCCCGTTCGTGTGGTTCGAAGCTCAGGAGACGCCATACCAAGACTTGCAGGTGTGCTGGCACCTGAACAGGCATGGCGCGGGGCCCAGATTCGATTCTCTTGAGGAGCTCCTCTGGGAGCACCTGCGCTTCGGAGGCATCGAGGAAGGGGTGTTCGTGCGCGAGCACGAGGTGCGCCACCGCACCCGCGGCCCAGACGTCCGCCTGTTTACGACTGCTCTCTCCACGAAGTTGCTCCGGTGCCATGAACGGCACCGTGCCCTTTAGCGTGGGATAAACGGTCAGCGTCTCAACGTCCAGTTGCTTCGCTAGACCAAGGTCTAGAAGAACCGGCTGGGACCACGCATCGCGACGAAGAGCGATGTTTGCTGGCTTGATGTCCCGATGAACTGTCTCTGTCGCGTGCAGAGCTGCAACGGCGCCGAGCAGGGATCGGACAAAGTGCTCGGCGTCGATCAGGGATGGCCAGTCTCCCGAGTCGAGGTGCCTAGCGACGTCGCGGCCATCCACGTACTCAAACTCGAGTGCCGGCCTGTCCCCTCTGGACAATGTGACGATTGTGCAATCAAGCAAGCGAACGACACGTGGATCGGAGACTCTTCGCAGACCGGCGATCTCTCGATCGAGAATCTGTTGCGGATATGCGGAGTGCAGGATGAACTTCACTGCGCTCACGGAATCATGTCCGCGTTCGACTCGCCAAGTCTCTCCATAGCTACCTCGGCCAAGAAAGGCCACGGAGGCAGCACCGGTCGCGGCAATGACCTCGGCGGCATCTAGTTCGGCAATACTTCCGTTCCACGCAGGTGCCGCCGTGTTCCCGGTTGTCAAGTGGTCCTCGTTCCTGCTGACCTCTCGAAATACCAACCTCCGCGCTCTAGATGGGTCGGACCAGCCGAGAACCAAACTTCTGAGGCGGGTTGATCGACCAATTCACTCATCGCTTCGCAGCTCGTTCGGTTGCGCGATGTCTTCATCGGGAGGCGCTTGGCCTGGCGCCGGTGGGAGTTGCAGGCCACGAGCGATTCGCCACTGGTAGTAGCGCTCCCTGACGAACTCTTCCGCTTCAGTCCAATTGACGGCACGAGGTGCCGTCACCTGCTCCGAGACATTCGACGGGTTTGTGAAGCAAAGTACGTCTACACCGTGTGCCTGTAGCCGCGCAATGTTGCCGGCTGAATCTTCGACGAAGACGTCGGCTCGCACGGCTGCCTTGTCTTCGATCAGGCAGAGGTCTCGGTACGGAATTCCGTGCAGTTCCAGCCAGCGAATGGTCTGGCTCGCAGCGGGTTCGTGAAAGTACGGGATAAACAGGCGATGTGTGGCAATCCTGATATGAACGCCCTCTGCGCTCAAGCGGCGTAGCGCTTGCGGCGCACCAGCGACCGGCTGCATCTTCGCAAAGAGATCGCGCTGCGTGACCGCAAATCGGTGCAAGCGTCGGTACTGAACCATGTCCAGATCCCATTCAGGGAACCCGTATCGAGGCGATGGGTGCAACGTCTCTATCGGCTGGCCGGACCACTCGGCGAACACTTCGCGCATGCTTTGCAAGAAGTCTGCGACACAACCGTCGAGATCCAGTCCAAGAACGAACTTGTCAAACTTGTCGGCCACATCGGCCCCCTTCCGATACGACAACGCTAGACCTGCTTCGCAGTGCTTGGGCTGCGTGACGCGTCTGCGTATGAGCGTGTTGCGCTCATGGTGCGAATGAGACATCCATCTCGGAGGCCGAACCCCATGCAAGACCTATCATTGACAGTAACCGAAGTCCCGTGCGCTGGGTGCGGGGAGTTGATTCCTGTACAGCACTTCGCGCACGCACGGCATACGGAGTTTGCGCCTAGGTACCACCTCGAATGCGCAATCTCAGAGGCGCAGAACTGAGCCTGCTGCTGCTTCGTCCTGGCGGACAGTTCGTCGGCCATCTTGAGCCTGCCCCCAGCCCGCGGGCAGGCTCAAGATCTTCTTCCGAGAATCTTCAACGAGCGAGTGCAGCGTCTCGGGCGGCGGTAAGTCATAGCAGGCACCCCCGATCCCGACCACAAGCTTGCCTACGAGTGGTTCAACGCCTGTTTAGCTACCCCTGTAGTGCTGTAGCGGAACCTCGCCATTTCAACGGTTACGTCGTAGTCGTTGGCGATCTGTTCGACGCTGGCGCGACGTCGAGCGGCGCTGAGGAGGAGAGGGCGCGGGAGGAGGAGAGTGCCGCCGAATGCGGTTGCTTCCTCTTCTTCGTCCGGTCTACATGTCCGGAACGGCATGCCATCGAGTTCCTTGATCTCAGACAGGTCATGCTTGAGCATCACATGCGAAAGTTCGTGCGCTAGGTCGCTGTTCTGGCGCCCCACGCTTCGCAGCGGGCTGACCACGATGATCTTGCGATTCTGGATCTCAAACGTTGCGGCGGAAAAGGAGAACGACTGAAGGCGTTCGAGTTCCTCGAGTTCAGACATGGTCACGAGGTCGGCGGCGTCGACGATAGCGAGGCCAAGGTGGCGTGCTAACTCGCGTGGGTCGAGACGGTCATGCGGGGCGAGGCCCAGTTCTCTTCGCACTCGCGCCGCTTCACGTTCAGCTTCCGCCTTGAACCCGCGCCGTAGCGTCACAATTCCCCAGCGGCGACGCGAGCGGCCAATTTCTCGTGCATCTCGACGAGCAGACTATTGAGGCGATGTGGGACGCCCGGGCGGAGGACCGATGCCGCTCGAAGGTGGCAGGCCACCACCTGCCTTTGCGTCGGGGCCTTCGCCAGTCCGTCGTACATGCTTCGGAGGAAATCGGCGATCTTCCTTGCCGCCTCAGGTTCGAGCCGCGGGTCTGATGCGAGATGGGCGATTGCCTCGTCGATGGGCGTCACCTCGCGCACAGTGACTGGAGTGAAGAACTCGCCCGGGGACACCCCAAGCCACGCGCAGAGCAGCGTGAACGACGTGAGGTCTGGTTGAGCGCCGGCTTCAATCCGGGTGAACGTGCTGAAACTGACGCCCGCATCTTCGGCCGCCTTACGGAGCGACAACTTCCCTCGACGCTCCCGAAGGAGGGCACCGAGTTGGGCAATATCGAGCCGCTCCACACGGTCAGGGGCGCTGGAGGCGGAAGTCACGCTGCCTCCGCACGACTGCTGGACCCGAAATCGACTGGTTCCATGCGCCGGAGTGTAGCGCCGAATTGGCGCTCTGGTGACACGACACGACGTGTCACCAACTCAGCAATGACGCTTTGCTGATACAATTTCTGTGGTGTCCGAACCGCGGAGCCGAGCCTTTTAGGAGCCACAAATGCATGATGCGAACAATGCTTCACCAATCAACTTCACGATCGACGGTCAGAGTTTCACGACCGACGATGCCACGCAATCACCCGCCTCGCTCTTGGCGTTCGTGGGGTTCGACACCGCCTCCTACGACCTCATGCAGATGTTGCCCGACGGCAAGCCGCGCAAGTTCCAAGAAGGCCAGACAGTGCACATCGAGAATGGCGAGGAATTCTTGACGGTGCGCAAGGAAGCGTCGGTGGCCTGATGAGCGAGCGTCCGCCGCGTGACGGAGTCGATGGCTTCATCGCCGACCTCGCAGACTTCAACATCGCCGCGTTCATCGATGGACCTGTCGTGCGCTACTCGGTGACACCGATCGATGGGTCTATGAGCGGATCCGCCGTGGAGACCGCCGTGGGAATCGTCGAACTCGCTCCGTGGCCCGCTGCACCTCCGCACTGGATCCATCTTCCAGCGCACTTCACGTTTGCGCACACGAACACCCAACCCCAGGGCTCGCTGCTCGGCTGGCTCTGCCACTCGCGCAACATCACATCGTGGACGCCAAGCGCTCACCCTGGCCGGCAATGGCTTGCGCATGTCCGCACTGTTCTCGGTCAGATCACTGGAACGGCGGCCTGATATGCGTCACAGCGTTGCCATGTCAGTGCAAGTCGACGCGGCCCTCCGGGAGCACCTTGATCGACCAGATGGTCAAGAGGACATCTGTCTTGCGACCTACTCGGTATCCACGGGCCGAACGCGTATTTCCCGCCTCATAACCCAGGTCGAACTCCCCGCGACAGGCGAACGTCGCGTCCACGGAAACGCGACGATCACCGGGGACTACGTGCTTCGGGTCGCGGCCGTGGCCGCCGCCCGAGAAGAAGGCCTCGTCATTCTCCATTCACACCCCGGTGGTCACGGCTGGCAGGAACTCAGCGGCCCCGACCACGACGCCGAGCGTTCCTACTCGCACCTCGTGCAGCGCATCACTGGACTCCCGCTAGTGGGAATGACCTACTCGGGTGGCGACCAGGCATGGTCGGCCCGCGAATGGGTCATCGGATCTCCCATCTGGCACGAGAGTGTCCGTGTCGTCGGGAACACACTGCGCATCACCTGGAACGACACGCAACGGCGGCCACCGGCAACGACGGTCGAGCAGATCCGCACCGTCTCTGCTTGGGGCGAACAACTGCAGCAGGACATTGCCCGGATGCGCGTCCTTGTTGTCGGCGTCGGCAGCGTCGGACTCGATGTGGCCATTCGCCTCGCGGCCACCGGCATCCAACACATCGGCGTCATGGACTACGACACTGTCGAGCCGCTGAACCGTGACCGCATGATCGGAGCAACGCGCAAGGATGCGCGACGCAAGACTCCAAAGGTCGAGGTGGCGGACCGGCTTATGACGACCGCTGCAACCGCCCGATGCCCTGAGATCGCGCTCCATTACCTCAGCATCTGCTCGCCGGAGGGCTTGGCCACCGCGCTCGACTACGACGTCATCTTCTCCTGCGTCGACCGTCCGTGGCCTCGGGCAGTCATGAACACCCTTGGCTACTCAGACCTGATCCCTGTCATTGATGGCGGTATCAACATCGACACATTCCCCAACGGATGCATGCAAGGGGCAAGTTGGCGTGTACAGGCCGTAGCACCCGGTGTCCCTTGTCTGTCGTGCTCCGGGCAGATAAACATGCCGCAGGTTGCCCTAGACCGGGCTGGGCTACTCGATGACGCGAACTACATCTCACAAGCCGGCCTCCATTCACCCGCAAGTCAGAATGTCGCGCTGCTCTCCGCAAGTGTGAGCGCTGCACAGCTCGCGCAATTCGTCACGCTCACTGTCTCGCCAGGCGGTCGCGGTGTGTACTCGCCGCTGCGGTACATCCTTGCGGCGCACCACCAAGAACACCTCGATGGCATCAGCCAGCCCGGCTGTCGCTTCGAACATCGACCTGGCGAAGGCGACAAGCGGAGCGAATTCGTTAGCAACACCGGTCCTTGGATCGACGCAATGGCAGCACGCACACGCAAGCGGCGCAACTTCGCGTTGCCGTGCGCACTCGCCCGGTTCGTCGCCAGTGCACGCATCACGGACCGCAAGTAATCATGCGCACGGAAATCGAAGCGAATAATCGAGCTGATCGCAAGTCGCGGGAGCGGCAGCTGAAGTCGATGCAAATGAACAGCTCGACCATTGCACCGCAACCTTCTGGAGGTCACCCATGACGGACGTGTTGGTCGAAATCGGCAACATACTTCTGGAACAATCGAGCAGGCTGCCCCGCGTCATGAAGGACAGCATCGTCGTCGGGTTTCTACTCCTTGCGGTCATCGCCCCACAGGCGCTACGTCATGTCGTTGACGCCTGGGTGCATCTGGAGACGCAGACGATCATGCATCGCCTGCAACCGCTGCTTGAGGCGGCCGCCGGCGCGGCCACAACGGCCACTACCACTCACGCTTGAGTGAATGCTGCTGACAGCCGGACCGCCAGAATCTTGCGCTCATGTTCTGCCGCTGCATCCATGCGTTAGTGCTGCAACGACATGGCGACTTGATTGACGTGGTGGGAGGCTACGCGCCCGCACCTTCGAAAGTCTGGCAGGCTCTGCGTGCGAATTCCTTGGACGCGCGCCATCGAGCCCTCAGCGAGTTTGCTCCTCAGTGTCTTCTGCCGGCATTCGCCCACCAGTCATGCGGCCGCCACGAGAATCAGTTCTGGCGCAGGACGGTTCCGCTGGGCCCCGCGGTCTCACAGTCGGGACTGGCGCAGTCGACGCCATGGCTGCCGGACAACGCGATCAATATGACGCAGACAAGCAGGATGAGACCGCCCACGCTTGCCAAGCTGGCAACTTCGTTGGTGTGCGCAACCATGACCGCGGCGAGCACTGGGCCGACCGGTCCGATTGCATACGATCCAAGCGCGTCGATCGCGAAAACGCGGGAAAGCTCTTGCGACGGTATCGATCGTTGAAGCACGGTCACCCACAGGACTCCGAAGACCTCAATGCCCGCACCTGTGAGGAGTGCAGCCACTAAGACTTGCGAAATGCTTCCGACCGCGAGCGCAAGTGGCTCGAGGGCGATGAGGCTCGCGTATTGGAGAGCGCGAAGAAGCGGCTTGGTGGGATCGAGCCTAAGCGCAAGCGCCGCACCGAGCACTGAACCAACCCCGGTTGCAGCCGATACGCTGCCCCACACTTCCGCCCCGCCAAGGTGCGTCACGGCTTGCATGGGTCCCAGTACGTTGATGCACGCGAGGAATGCAGCGTTGATCAGGGCAAACCCCGCCACCGTTTGCAGCAACCATGGTCTAGAGACAACGGCTTTCACGCCTTGCTTTGCTGCTTGTCGCCAAGACTCCTGCGCTTCCGCCACTTGCGGAATCTCGCGCAATCCCATCCGGCTCACTGCACCAAAAAGGCAACTAACTCCGACAAACGTCAGGATCGCGGAGCCGTAGCGCCCGGCCAACCAAGCTCCCAGGAACGCCCCGCCGATCTGCGCTACATTGGCGATAATGCGACGGATACTGTTCGCTGACTGAATCTTTGCGGCGTCCACGACTTGCGTGAGAATGCCTTGGCTTGCGGGCAGGTAGAAGCCGAGCCCAACCCCTCGCAGCGCGGTGAACGCCGCCACCGGAAGTAGCTGCAAAGGTGCCCTCTCGAAAGTGACACTCAAACTGAAGGCTGCCGCTGCCTGCATCAAGTCTGCCAGCAGCATCACGTCACGCCTGGACCTACGATCGGCGATCAACCCGCCAAAGACCAGCGCCAGGACCTGCGCCGCCAGGAGCGCTACCGACACGACCGCCAGGTCCGCACCGCTGCCACGGGCCGAAAGGATGAGCACCGGCGTTGCTGTCGTCGCGGCGGCGCCAGCCAGCAACGTCGCAGCGTCACTCGCGCAGAGCCATACGAAGCGTCGACCCAACCGGTTCATGAAGGTCGGTTGGATGCTCGTTTGCCGCTGCTTGCGGCACTCTTCGCTGCGGACGGTGTCTTCGAGCTACCGGGATCTGGAGAAGTTTGTACCTCGGCGCTGCTGAACATCATAACCGTCGAACTCACGTGAACAACTCCCGAGGCAGACTTGTCGGTGGCGGCCTTGTGCAAGCGCTCCAACGCCTTGGCTACCGCTCGAGCGCATTGAATCCATGCGTCCTCGCTCACCCATAGCTCCGCATCGCTGAAGAGGTCCCAAGAGTCTGGCTTTGCCGCCAACAGGCGGCGACGGACCTCGGCGGAAGCTGCTGCTGCGCTCGAAGGCAGATCGACGGCAGCACCATCAGCGAAGTCGCCCGCGGTTCGATACAGCCGCTCCTGGCCACCGCGCACGCTGCGCACGTCCACCAACTCGATCAAACCAGCCGCAGCCAATTGACGAACGTGGAAACTGACCGCGGCCTGAGACTTTCCGAGTTCGCGTCCCAGTTCAGTTGCCGATCTCGGGGCGCCCGTGAGCATGGAAAGGATCCGCAAGCGCACGGGATGCGAGAGCGCACGGAGGTGCTGGCGTTCAGCATCATCCACCAAAGACATGTTTTGGAGCCTCCCACTGGAGACGCGGACACGTCAAGGAATGCATGTTGCACGCTCTTCGCGCTGAATCTCTGCGGAGCACCAATCGGTGCACCAGAAGTCTGCACGGCGGGCCCGAGCCCGCCCTACCGAGTGCGTCGCTGCAGCCGCTAGAAGTGCGTGCGACAGACCCGGGCGAGGCGACCACAAAAGGAGTGCTTGACGGTAGCGTCGGCATGATGCAGCATCCGCACAAGAGTTGCTTTGCAGTTGAGTGCTTGGCGCAACGGGGGGATTGCAGTGGTATCGCTGACTGGCGTTCGAGTACTTCCTGGTCGCTATGGCACCTGGTACACGCGGAACGGCCGTTCGATCTTGATCTCAGAAGAGGCCGATCCATTCGCTCCCAGCGGCGAAGTGCTCCAGGTGATTTCGGACGCTGGGCTTCTTGACAAGCGCGACAAGCTCTATGGGGCGACGGTCATGCTGACATCGCGCTGCAACCTTGCCTGCGCCTACTGCTTTCAAAACGAATCTGGCGGCGAGTCAGGCATCACGAGAATCGATCGGCATGACTTGACGGCACGCAACGTAGAGCGTGTCCGAGATTTCGTCGCAGAACAGATGCTGCGGCACGGAAAGTCGGAACTTCACTTGCTGCTGACGGGCGGAGAGCCGCTCATGAACTATGCAAACTGCCTCGAACTGCTGGACGCGATGGCGCCTCTTGGAGCCGTCCAAGCCGAAATGTTTACAAATGGAGTCTTGCTCAGCAAGGATCGTGCCGTCGCGCTTTCGCAAGCTGGGCTCACACGCATCCAGGTGTCGTTTGACGGTGCAGGCGACGAACACGATCGGTACCGCAAGACGCCGGCCGGCGTCGGCTCCTACGCGCGCATCATGCAGAACCTGGTGAACACGCTTGACGCCGCACCGAATCTCAAGGTGACCATGCGCCTAAACATCACCGCTCGCAACGTTCCGACGCTTGATCAACTTCTCCTTGCGCTGAGCGAAGTTGCTGCCGGACGGAAGTTGGCCATTCGATTCGGCCTCGTTGATGACATTGGGCTCAACTTCGTCGACGCGCCTGATCGAAGCGCAACGACAGCAGAACAAATTCGAGACCTCGCACTAATCGCAATGGAACTTGGCCTGGACGTGGAGCCGATGGCTGCCCCCGGAGACTGCCTGTTCTGTGGCGTCATCGGAGGCGGTTCCGGGTCTGTCATCAACGCCGACGGAACGCTGTACAGCTGTTGGGAGAGTGTCGGTCGGACCGAACTCGCCGTTGGCGATGTGACACGGGGCTATCTAGCCGGCAATGACTTGACCGAACGATGGGTGGACTGCTCATACAACATCGTTGACAGGAACGCGGCTACCAAGTCTGCCAGGCAGATCAGTGACGTTGTGGACACGGCGGTTCTTGATCGTTCGTTTGAGCTGCTCAACGTAGGGAGTGCAAGTTGAGCGTCACCGACTATGGCGTATGGGGGACGCTCAACGACGCGCTCGCTGGGCCTGCAGAACCGGAATTCGTTGAATACTTCAACTCACTTCTGCAGCCGAATGCCCGTGTATTCGAGGTGGGCATTGGATCCGGTCGACTGGCATTGCCGCTGGCCAAGTCGGGCTTCAGAGTGTCGGGCATCGACACCAGTCAGCGCATGCTGCAACTCCTCGCCGAAAACGACCCCGATCAACTCATTAGTTATTCCACGGGAGACATCACAGAAGACCGGAACTTCGGCCGCTTCGATGCCGTATTGCTTGCCTACAACGTCCTCTCGATGCTACCAAACAGAGAAGCGCAAGAGCGCGGCCTGCGCAACGCCTGCAGGCACTTGGCATCCAACGGCTTCCTCATCATCGAGAACGTGACTCCGCACGCCATCACCTCCCAGTTGAATGAACGACGCCAAGCGATTGGCGTTCAATTTCACGACGATGAACTCTGGCTGAACCTGAGCCGCTATTACCCGGAAGAGCAGCGCTACAAAGCGCGATTCCTCGCCCTCGAGACCGGCGGCTTCGTCGAGCGTTCTGGCGATCTCACCCTCATCGAAGCAACGACAGTTTGCGACCTTGTCACGAGTCAAGGCCTGGACCTCATTCGCCAAGCGGACAGTTGGGCGGGGCATCAATTCTCCAACGACAGCGCCAGTTACATCCTGACCTTCCAGCGATGCGCCGATGCCACAGGCGGCAGTAAGAAGCCGGCTCCTACTTCGCGACAGGGGAGGTGAATCAAATGGTGAAGGCAATTCTCATTCAGTCAGAGCCCATCATCGTGTGCGTCGTGCACTAGGGATCTCGCACGGGTGGGGGCGCGATCTCAAGCGCCCCCACCGCGCGCTCGAATTCCTGGGACGCCCTTGAGATGTGTAGACCCACCGTTCGACGAGATTCCTCTCCGCGACGAGCCGACCCGGATCGGCCCGGCAGGGCAACTCGTGCGGACGTTGTTGGACGGAACCGAACTCCACCCAGACGTGCCTGATCAAGTCGACCAAGCACATGAGACAGACGGAGACTTATGAAGACATCAAGACCTGCGTTACTGAGCGCGCTCGCCCTCACCGCACTAGTGATTGCCACCGGCGGATTCACGAGTGGCGCCACCGCAACTGAGCGATTGGCCACTTCGGCAGGGGGATCCACGGCAGCCAGCGGTTCGAGGCCTGTGTACGTTGTAGCCATTCATGGGCCGGGCGTTGTGCACCAGGCCGACGGCACCGCCTTCTACCCGACAGGCAAGTTAGCGGCGGGGACGATCATGGTTATCCCAAATGAGGACGGCACGCTTCCCGGCGGGATGTCAATCTCAGAAATTGCGCGTCGAGCCAACAGTTCTACAACAATGGCGGCTGCGTCATCATGCCTCGGCGGAACGTATCTGACCACACTGAACACATGGACGAGTGTCCAAACGGCAACGAATTGTGTCGTCATCGGATCGTCCACGGGCACAGTGAGCTACTGGTTCGGGATTGCCCCCGGAACCAACGGGTCAGCTTTAGGCCAAGGTCTTGGGTACTACCAGGGCTACAACGGATCGACATTCGGCATTTGGGCGAAGTGGTACGGACTTGGCATGGCTTCCGATGGTTTGCCGGGAGGCGCAACATTGCCATGGGTGAACGTTGCGGCGAACCCAAAGTTCATGGCAATGGGTATGTCAATCGTCCCGGCAATGGGCAACTGGGGCGTGTAGAGCGCAGCGGCGTGGCGGGCTCGCTGATCCATCGGCTGGCCCGTCACGTCTCGCCTGCTCGTTCATTGCTCGCTGACCGGTTGATTGCGCAGCCAGCGCAGCTGAGCACAATACTTTCGACTGGACCGAGGGGCGTGTACGTGTTGAGGAGACTGAGACAGCATTCATGTTCGCAGAACGTCCTTGGGCCTGCCTCGATTCTATTGGCGCTGGCGCTCACTTCCGGCTGCGGGACTGTTCAGAAGTCGGCGTCGCCAAACGAAATGACGGCGCTACGCTTGGTGGTAGCTGAATGCTCGACCATAAGCAGCGCGAGCAGTGAACTTGCGACGGATGTTGGACTCCCCGAGGCAATCGAACGTGATCGGCGACTTCGGCAGTTTGCTGCCTCGCTGAATTCCGCTTCAGCCACGGTGAAGATGGTGGAGCAGAGGATGCCCGCTGGTGTAGCCAGGAGCAACGTCGAAGCTGTGGCGGGGGCACTCAAGCGGTTTTCGAGTCGCACGGCCTCGTACGTCGATGCTGTGCCGGCGGCAACAACTCAAACCGACCCCCGCACGCTCCATGCGTTTGCAGAGCTACTCTCAGCAAACGCAGAGTTCGCAACCGCGTGCGCCCGCCTGGTGGATCCGCGCATCAAGTAGATCGACCGTGGTCGAGGCGTCACGCCGATCGCCGCGGAAAACGGCTTCAGGCATGAATCCCACGGGCTCGGACCATTCCTGGCGGAGATGACTTCGACCCTCTTCGCGACCGACTCTTCGAGCGGCCACAGATTCTGATTGTGATGGAGCGCCTTGCAACCGCTCCCGCGATGTTGAGGAGCAGAGTCCGAGAATCTGAGTAGCAGTCACTCGTCGGCCACGCGGCCGCGACTCTCGGAACACCAATCGATTTCGACTAGCTGCGAAGCAGACGGCTTCTAGTCGATAAAGCCATCGACATTGGTCGGCTTGTCGCTCAGGCGAACTCGCGACTTGTTCCACAGCAACCTGCGAAGAAGTGCGTCGTCGGCGGCGGCGCGCGATAGGACCATCCACACCGCTAACGAGCCAATATCCATTTTCATGATGCGGTCGCGCCAAACAAGGTACGCCTGGGGTTGAATCATGCAGTAGAGGCTGACGACGATGGTGCCACACATGAGCAACTGAATCGTCGTAAAGGTCCAAAACCCCATCGCGCGCACCGAGGAGGATCTTCTCGCGCCGAAGGCGCGCTTGTTCGGCAAGTCAGCGAATTTGGCACGTGCCTTGGCCGCCCGAATCAGCAAGGAACTCCCGATCGTCAAAGCGATAGACAGGGTGGCCGACATAGTAAGGAAGGACTGATCGCCTGCAGTCATCATGCGAATCCCCCATTGAGTATGACGGCAGGTTAGGCGCACCGCGGTACTTAGTCGAGCACCGCCAACAGCAGCCAAAAGAAGACCTGCAGCATGCCACCAAATATCACTCCGAACAGCGGCGCACCGCCTGGATCCGCCTGCCAATCGGCTCGTCCGAGTATTGCGTACAGAATGAAGAACACCGTGTAGCCGACTGAGATCACCAAGCCACGGCGTCCGCGGCGATCTGGATATTCGAAGATGGGGTGGGACTGACCCGAGTTCGGTTGACTCCTAACATGTGGGGCTGCGGCCCTGCTGGAAGGAGCCCAAGATGCCGAGGGCGTATCCGCAAGAGTTCAAGGACGATGTCGTTCGGATCGTGCTTTCCGGCGAGGTAACGATGGCGCAGGCGGCACGCGATTTCGGAGTGTCCGAGACGTGCGTGTCGAACTGGGTTCGCAAGGCCCAGGTCGAAGCCGGGCAGCGGCCTGGCGTGACGGCCAAGGAGTCGACGGAGCTGAAGGAGGCGCGCAAGCGGATCCGGATCCTGGAGCAGGAAAACGAGATCCTGCGGAGGGCGGCGATCTATCTGGGTCGGGGAACGCTCCCAAAATGATCTACCCCTTGGTGACGGAGCTGGCTGCCAAGGGGATCCCGATCGCCCGGTCGTGCAAGGTGTTGGGCTTCTCCAAGCAGGCGTTCTATGCGTGGAAGGCGGCGCCGGTGAGTCAGCGCGATTGGGATGACGCGCACCTCATCAACGCCGCCCGCGATGTCCATGCCGACGATCCGACGTTCGGTTACCGGTTCATCCATGACGAACTCGAACTCACCCACGGGCACTCGGTGGGACGTAACCGCATCCACCGGTTGTGTCGGCAGGAAGGTCTCGGCTCGGTCATCGTCAAGGGCCGCGGCAAGGGCAAGCGTCCAGGCCCTGCCGTGCATGACGATCTCGTGCAACGCCAGTTCGGTGCCGAACGCATCGACCGGCTTTGGTACGTCGACATCAGCGAGCACCCGACCTTCGAGGGCAAGCTGTATCTGTGCGCCATCAAGGACGCAGCATCCGCGCGGATCGTGGGCTATTCCATGGATTCCCGTATGACTGCCGATCTCGCCTGCAATGCGCTGCGTCACGCGATCCTGCGACGGCGACCCATCGGCACCATCGTCCACTCGGACCGTGGCAGCCAGTTCGGTGCCAAGAAGTTCCGCACCATCCTCACCGAACACGGGCTTCGCGGCTCCATGGGACGTGTCGGTGCGGCAGGCGACAACGCGGCCATGGAATCGTTCTTCGCGCTGCTGCAAAAGAACGTCCTCAACCGCCGCCAATGGCAGACCCGAGACCAATTGCGGATGGCGATCTGCACCTGGATCGAACGCGACTACCACCGTCGCCGCCGGCAGGCTGGCCTGGGACGACTCACCCCCGTCGAATACGAGACAATCACCACCGCAGCATTAGCTGCCTAGCCACGAAGAACCCGAGTCAACGAAACTCGGGCCAGTCCCGGTTGTACCTCCGATTGAATCGACGCCACCACACTGAGTCTGCGATTTTCGAATCATTGATGCGCATGCCGGTACCCACGTCCTCACCTTCCGCAGTAGATACCTGCCGGAGGGTCCGGCACTCTCAGGAATCGTCAAGCAGCTCGCGCTCGACGATGCTGGGCCGGCAAGCGCTAGCGGTGTGATGGACCAGAACGTCTCTCAGTGACCGTTTCGCTCGCGTAGGGCGAACTAGATACTTGGCGATCTGGCACAACTTGGCAGCGCAAGCTCTACCGAAGCAATCACACTGACATGGGCCTGCCACTCGGGCGCTGGGTCGCACCGCCAATGCATTGCGCAGCACTCGCACGGGCCGGCGCTGCGTTCGGACCGGCAGGTGAAGCCCGTGACCGATTGAACGAGAGTCGTAGGGACCGGCCCGCTGGCGATTGCGCTATCGCCGTTATGCCGGACCAGTCCCCGGCATGGTGACACCCACACACACAGAGATCACGGTCCGTGTACGCCGCTTCACGCCCAGCCGCCTGGATGCTCCCGCGTGGGCTGCTGCCCGCGATGCGGCGGTTGAGGCGGTGCTCGCTGCGAACCCGCCGACGCTGCTGGAAGCCGACTACTACTGCACGCACTTGACGTTGTTTCTGGCGAGTCTCTCGACTGGGGTATGGGACCGGGTCAGTGAACCTGACATAGCGCAGCTGCTGACTTCGACGGCAATCGACGTGTTCACCTCCGAGACAGGCATGCCTGGCAAGTCCAAGTACACGCGGAAGACGGCGCGCACGAGGCTTCGCCAGTTGCAGCGGGCCGCGCTCGATCGAACGAAGGCACCGAGCCGCCCGCGGGCGACGTCGAGGAAGGCTTCCCGGTTCTGGATGCGGGTGACGGGTCTGGCGCCATTCACGGCACTGGCGGAGGCATACCGCACGGCCGGTGGCTCTCTGCACATCACTTCGTGGATGGAGATTGCCGAATCGTTGACCACGGATTTGCGCACGATGTCCCCTGCGGCGAATGCGACGACGCCCCCGGTGGGCACGCTCCGCGGTGTCCAAATGGGTGCCGAGGCGCTTCGTGAGGTCAAGGCCCCGCAGGGGGTGAGGCTGATGGCAACGCAACCGACATCATCGACAACTGTAGCCAAGCCAATGTCGCGAGCCGCGGCACTCCGAATGGCTCGGGCAGCGCAAACGGCCGTGGCTGCACCACTGATCACACCCGTGCCGGCACTGGCTACCGAGCTGCAAACCATGGTGGATGGCTGGCGCCCGCAAGGCGTGTCCGAGCAGGTGTGGGCGCCGGTGGAGGCAGCCGCAGCGACCGCGATGGCGGCGTATGCGCCGACATCGCAGTCCTCGCTCATGAACATCCGTTCCGTGATCGCGGACTATTGCCTATGGGTGCACGACCACCAGACACACGCTGCGGGAGCAGACCTGACGCTCGAGGCGCTGGTCGCGGCAGGTGTCCTCGAGGCGTACTTCGCCGGACCACTCACCGTGCGTCCGGATGCGACGCAGGCCACGGCACGCAGTGTGCTGCGCCGAGTAGTGCGGAAACTCGCCCCGCAGACCGCGCCGACACCGATCAGCTATCAGCCGGTGCAACCCCCATACAGTGACGCTGAATGCGCATCGTTCGTGCTCCTGGCACGCAATCAGCCGACTGCACACATGCGCCGCGAACTGTCCGCCATGATCGCGCTCGGCCTAGGTGCCGGGTTGGCGGCGGAGGACTCGCGGCTGATTGCACCGTGGCATGTGCGGGAACTCGACCTCGGTGACAGCGCGCCCGCGCTGGCGGTGCTGGTGCCTGGTGAGGCACCGCGTGGCCGCCTCGTGGTGGTGCGCCGTGAGTATGAGCCGCTGCTGCGGGAAGTACTCGCCCTACACAAGCAGGCACGCCGCAGCTCCAGCACCCCGCTGTATGGGGTGAACCCGAAGCGTCGTAACGGTGCGAACCGGGTCACGGAGAAGGCGGTCACCGCCACCGGTCAAGGCGTCGACGTGAGTGCCGCACGTTTGCGCACCACGTGGCTGGTGGCGTGCATGTCGTCACCGGTGCCGTTCGGTGCCCTGCTCCACGCCTCCGGCCTGCGGACTCCGCGTACCTTGACCGATCTGCTGCCGTTCTGTCCCGCACCCGATCCGCTGGCGGTTGCGTTGGCGCTGCAGGTCGCGGGCGGAGCCTCGAATGCGCAGGTTGCATCATGAGGCGCAGCGAGTTCGGCCGCATCCTCGATCGCGTCCAAGCCGGTGGCGTCACGACGTATGTGGAAGGACTACTGCGTCCCGAGGGCAAGGGTGGGCGTCCGCGCCAGTTGACCGTTGCCGTGTTCTTGACGGCCGTCATTTGCGCGGTCGATGAGAAGGAAGGCAAGTTGTCGCTGACGAACGTGCACGACTTGCTCATCAACGGTCTTGCACGCTCATACCGCATCGTGCTGGGCATCACCTGGACGGATGATGCCGGCAATGATTGCTCAGTCACACAACGGCAGGTCCGCTACTTGCTGGAGGCGATCGAGCTCAAGCTCGCGCACACGCAGGGTCGTGCAGCGGACCTGACCGACGAAGACCGAGTCACCCGTGCCGCCGCCCTGCAGAACGTGCTGGACCTGCTCGTGCAGTCGAGCTTGCCCTCGCACCTTGCCGCTCCCGGCATCTACGCCTTGGATGGAACGGGTCTGGCGTCTTGGGGTAAGGGCCGCAAGCGCACCCCTGTCGACCCGAATGCGGACCACGCTGAAGACGATGACTTGACCATCAACGATGACAATGCCGAAACCGCACTGCACAAGCGGCTTGATCCGGACGCGCAGTGGGGTTATCAGACGAAGACGTATGACAACAAGACGAACTACTGCTTCGGCTACCACGCGTTCGCCATGGTCGGTCTAGACCCGGTCGGAGTTGACCCGGATATTCGACCCAAGCTCATTGAAGGCATCGCGTTGCGGCCGGCCAACGCCAACGCCATCGACCCGGCACTCACGCTCATCGACTCACTGATCGCTGCGGGACGTCCCGTCAACGAGTTGCTGTCGGACCGTGAGTTCTCCTACAAGTCTGAAGAATCGTGGGCCGGTCCGCTGCTCGATCGCAAGGTCGCACAGGTCATGGACATCCACAGCAAAGGCCGTGGCGTCCGTGACTTCAACGGTGTCGCGATGATCGATGGCACCCCGCACTGCCGCGCCGTACTCGGTGACCGCGACGACCTCATCATCATTGCGCGACCAGCGAACCTGTCGGCCGGCACGTTGAAGGCCAACGCCACCGATGAGGAACGCGAGGAGCACGCCACACGTGTGCGGGAACTGGCCGAGTTCCGTGCCAAGATCGCGCAGCGGGAAGTCGCTGCGTTCCGACGTGTCTCCAGCGCGGACGAGAATGGCGACGAGCGTTGGGAATGCCCCGCCCAGGCCGGCAAAGTGATCTGCGCCAACTGCCCACTGTCCTTGGGCTACCCCAAGGACCGCCCCGTCGTTGCCGAACCGCACCAAGTGCCCGCGCTGCCACCGCGCCCCACGCCGCCGGCAAAGCGCACCAAGCATGCCGTCGAGCAGCACCGGCAGGCACTCAAGGCGTACGAGAAGCAGGCTGATGTCTTGCGCTGCTGCCGTCAACGCACCATCACGATTCCCGGCAATGTCACACCCAAGCAGCGGCAACGCCTGTACTGGGGTTCGGATGCCTGGATCGAATCCTTCGCGCGCCGCACCCATGTCGAAGGCGTCTTCGGCAACATGAAGAGCACGAAGGGCGCGAACCTCAAGCGCGGCTGGATCTACGTCGTCGGCATCGTCAAGACGAGCATCATGCTCGCCTGCGTCGCCTTCGCCACGAACTTGCGCCTGCTGCGCTCTTGGTCCGAACGCACCGGCGATGTGACCGACCCACTGTGCCAACCGCTACCACCGTCGTTGGGCTTCGAAGAACTCGACGCCGACGGCAACCCCGACCTGGCCGTCGCGCCACCAGAGCAGTAACTGGACAAACCCAAGCAAGTACAACTGAACGCAACCGTTCGCCCGCAGCCACAAGGCTCGCGGGCTTAGCGGCGTTCAACCCAACGCCGCGTCGATAGCGGATACATGTGGCATCGGAACTGCCAGGGCAGCACAATCCGTGAAATGACGGCCCGCAAAGCACGAAACTCCCCGCGAGAACCCCTCAGGGGCTCCCATCGGGGAGTTTCGTAAGCAGTTGCTCCCTAGTTTCGGAAACAACCCCTGGCGGTGACGGTGGGATTTGAACCCACGGTGAGCTTTCACCCACACACGCTTTCGAGGCGTGCTCCTTAGGCCACTCGGACACATCACCGCGGCGAACAATAGCGGAGGAGGCTGCAGCCGAAGAATCCGCTGCCTCAGAGCTGGGGGCAGCCCTTGCCGACCGCCTGTGCCGAAGGAATGGCGAGGATGACTTGGACCTGCGCATCGGGCGCCAGCTGCCCGAAGGCCTCACCCAGGACGAGGTCTATGGAGGCGTCCCCGGGCTTCTTCGTCGGATCATGCTTGAGCAGGGTCCCGGGGGCGTAGGCCGCCACTCGCTCCGCCGCTGCACGGCTGCCGCTGCCGTAGCGGATCTCGCCGATGCCCCGGATGTTGTCCTTGGATGAGCCCACGATGCCTCCCTTGAAGCCCCGGGTCTTGAGGTCAATGGCGGTAATAGCGGCTAAGCCCACACGTTTCGTCGAGTTGTAGACGTTCACCGTGATCTGCGATGGCTTGGGCAGCACCTTGGCGGGGATGACCGACACGTACCGGCAGCCGGTTGTGGGATCCACCGCCTTGGCCCCCGGCTTCACCAGCCACGCCAGACCGAAGCCGATGAGGAAGACGACGAGGAATGGGATTACGGCCCGCAGGCGATTGTTCCGTTCGACGCGGCGCTGGCGGGAACTCAATATCGGCCGCGACATGTAAGACACGGCGACCTCCACTGGCTCCAACACGGTCCCGGCGGACCGCAGTGGCGGAGGATGCGGGATTCGAACCCGCGAGGCGTTTCCACCAACACGCTTTCCAAGCGTGCGCACTAGGCCACTATGCGAATCCTCCGCGGCGAAGGTTACTGGGCCGGGCGTTGACGCCGAAATCCTGCGCCGGGCGGCCAAGCCGGTGTGCCGCCTACAATTGCGCCAGCCCCCCATGCGGTGGCAACACGCCCAATCCCCCCAGGGCCGGAAGGCAGCAAGGGTAAGCGTGCTCTGGCAGGTGCATGGGGGGCCCTTTCCGTCGCTCCACGCGCCACGGCAGGAAGTGCCGCTGTCGGCCCCGACGACTACCCTCGGGCACATGTCGCTCGCCCTGTACCGCACCTACCGTCCAGGGCGGTTCGCTGACCTCATTGGTCAGGATCACGTCACCGTGCCGCTGATGCGCGCGCTCACCGCCAATCGTGCCCACCACGCTTACCTCTTCTCCGGGCCCCGCGGCTGTGGCAAGACCTCGAGCGCCCGCATCCTGGCCCGCTCCCTGAACTGCGAGCAGGGCCCCACTGCGGATCCATGTGGTGTGTGCCAAAGCTGTATCGAATTGGCACCCAACGGTCCCGGGTCCATCGACGTCATCGAACTCGACGCCGCCAGCAACCGTGGCATCGACCAGGCACGGGAGCTGCGTGAAAAGGCCGTGTACGCGCCTGCCGCATCGCGCTTCAAGATATACATCATCGACGAAGCACACCAGCTCACCACCGAAGCCGCGAATGCACTGCTGAAGCTGGTGGAGGAGCCGCCGGAACACCTGCGCTTCGTGTTCGCAACAACCGAGCCAGACAAGCTGCTCGGCACCATCCGCTCACGCACACATCACTATCCCTTCCGGCTGGTGCCGGCCAAGTTGCTCGTCGAGAACCTGGCCATGATCTGCGCCAAGGAAGGGGTTGCCGCCGATCCGGCAGCGCTTGCTCTGGTCGCGCGTGCAAGTGGTGGCAGCGTTCGCGACGCACAGTCCATCCTGGGCCAGCTGGTCGGCGGCGCCGGCGACGACGGCGTCACCTACACCGATGCGCTCTCGCAGCTGGGCTTCACCAGCGATCGACTGCTCGACGCGGTGCTCGACGCGCTCGGTACGGGTTCCGGCGCAGCCCTCTTCAACGTCATCGACGACGTCGTAACCGGCGGCCACGATCCGCGTCGCTTCGTCACAGACCTGTTGGAGCGCCTTCGCGATCTCATCATCCTGTCCGCGGCGCCGGAAGCTGCCGAGCATGGGCTTATCGATGCCCCCGAAGATCGCTTCATGGTGCTCCGGGCGCAGGCGGAGACCCTTGGATTGCCAACGCTTTCCCGCGCTGCGGATACGGTGAGCGACGGCCTGAGCGCGTTGCGCGGTGCCACCGCGCCACGTCTGCAACTGGAGCTGCTCGCGGCCCGGCTGCTGCTGCCTTCCGGCGAAGCAGGAGTCGGCGCATTGGCCGCGCGTCTTGACGTCATGGAACGTCGGCTGTCTGCGCTCCCCGTGCATTCTGCCTCGGTTGCCCTCCCGGAGGCCTCGGAACCAGTTGCCGCGTCTGCACCGGCGCATGTGCCCGCGTCCAGCAAACCGCGCAAACTCTCGGATCTCGCACCCTCCAAGGCCGTGCAGTCCGCGGTGGATGCTGATCCGGTGCTGGCCGAACTGGCCGCCCCACTCCAGTCGGCGTCGGTCCCGGAGGCAGCTGGTCCAAAGGCGAACGTCGCGGCGGTGCCCGTCGATCTGGACTCAATCCGCACCTTGTGGCCCGCCGTGCTGGAGAGCGTGAAGGCCATTCCGGCTGGTGGTCGCACGGCCTGGACGGTCTTCGCCGATTCCGCGCCCAAGGGTGTGAACGGCGATGAACTCGTCGTTGCCCTGCCTCAGCAGGGTTCATTCACCGTGGCCCGTTCCCGCAATCTCGACGCCGTGCTGGCCACGGCTGTGCAACAGGTGGTGCGCCGTGCCCTGCGCATCGACCTGGTACTCGATCAGGGAGCCAGGACCACCACACCCGCGCCCGCAGAGGCGCCTTCGGACAGCACCTCCACGCCGCCCCGCGCTGCCAAGGGGGCGCGGGCCCGTGCCATGGCGGCGGTAGCGGCCGAAGCGCCGGCGCCGGATGCCGTTCCCGACACTCCCTCCGTCGATGATGAAGACGCTGAGGACGTGTTGCGTGGCATCGAATTGGCCAAGCAGGCGCTGGGCGGCGTGGTCATTGCCGAAGTCGATGCGGACTCGTGATGTACGAGGGCATCGTTCAGGACCTCATCGATGAGCTTGGCCGTCTGCCGGGTATCGGCCCCAAGAGCGCCCAGCGCTTGGCCTTCCACATCTTGCAGGCCGACCCCACTGACGTGCACCGGCTCTCGCAACTGCTAGCCGAGGTGAAGGAGCGCGTGCGCTTCTGCAGCGAGTGCGGCAACGTCAGCGAGACCGAGGTGTGCCGCATCTGCCGTGACCCGCGTCGCGATCAGACGTCGATCTGCGTCGTGGAGGAGCCCAAGGACGTGCTGGCCATCGAACGCACCCGTGAGTTCCGTGGGAAGTACCACGTGCTGGGTGGGGCCATCAATCCCATCGACGGAGTGGGCCCAGACGATCTCCGCATCCGCGAACTGCTGCCGAGACTCAGTGACGGCACGGTCAAGGAGATCATCATCGCCACCGACCCCAACCTCGAAGGTGAGGCCACGGCCACCTACCTGGCCCGGCTGCTAGGCCCCATGGGCCTCACGGTGAGTCGGCTAGCCAGCGGCCTGCCGGTGGGCGGAGACCTGGAATATGCCGACGAAGTGACCCTGGGTCGGGCCTTCGCTGGTCGCCGCACGGTCTGAATCTGGAGGGAAATCTCAAATACTGGGCATTTTCCGTGTCTCATTATGTGGACATGCCTGAAAGCGGCGATTTCACCGTGCCACCATTTCCCTGCTCGAGGAAGGGGAATGGCAGTGGGAATGGTCGTCCAGAAATACGGCGGCTCCTCGGTCGCCGACGCTGAATCGATCAAGCGCGTGGCCAAGCGCATCGTCGAGACCAAGCGCGCCGGCAATGACGTGGTCGTCGTGGTCTCTGCCATGGGCGATACCACCGACGAGCTGGTTGATCTCGCCAACCAGGTCACCCCACTTCCGCAGCCGCGTGAGCTCGACATGCTGCTCACGGCGGGAGAGCGCATCTCCATGGCCCTGCTGGCCATGGCCGTGAACAACCTGGGTATGGAGGCTCGCTCCTTCACCGGCTCACAGGCGGGAGTCATCACCGACTCCCAACACGGCAAGGCCCGCATCATCGACGTCACCCCGGGCCGCATCCAGCAAGCCATCGACGAAGGCGCTATTGCCATCGTCGCTGGTTTCCAGGGCGTCTCGCAGCAGACCAAGGACATCACCACCCTGGGTCGAGGCGGTTCCGACACCACGGCCGTGGCGCTGGCAGCTGCGCTTGAGGCCGATGTGTGCGAGATCTACACCGATGTCGACGGCATCTTCTCGGCTGACCCACGCACCGTCCCTCTCGCCCGCAAGCTCACGAGTGTCACGTATGAGGAGATGCTTGAACTTGCCGCCAGTGGAGCAAAGGTGCTGCACCTGCGTTGCGTCGAGTACGCACGCCGCTTCGATCTTCCTATCCACGTCCGTTCCTCCTTCTCACTGAAGGAAGGAACGTGGGTAACCAAGGAACGCCCAATAGGAGACAACATGGAACAACCGATCATTGCTGGCATCGCGCACGACCGCAGTGAAGCCAAGGTCACCGTCGTCGGTGTTCCGGACCGTCCGGGCAATGCGGCCGCCATCTTCCAGTCCCTGGCTGACGCGCAGATCAACATCGACATGATCGTGCAGAACGTGTCCGCGGCCGCCACGGGTGTCACGGACATCTCTTTCACCTTGCCCAAGAGCGAAGGCCAGAACGCCACCAATGCCCTGACCCGCATCCAGAGGGAAGTGGGCTTCGACTCGCTGCAGTTCGACGACAGCGTAGGCAAGATCTCACTCATCGGCGCCGGCATGCGCTCCCACCCCGGTGTTTCCGCGACCTTCTTCGCAGCCCTGGCCGAAGCCGGCATCAACGTGGAGATGATCTCCACCTCGGAGATCCGCCTCTCCGTGATCGTGCGTGCCGATGAACTCGACAACGCCGTGCGCATGCTGCACACCGCATTTGAACTCGATGCGGACCAGATCGAAGCCGTGGTCTACGGCGGAACAGGACGCTGACCATGTCTCTTCCCACGGTTGCTGTTGTCGGTGCCACCGGGCAGGTCGGTGGCGTCATGCTGCGTATCCTCGAGGAGCGCAACTTCCCTGTTGGTTCACTGCGGCTCTTCGCCTCGTCGCGTTCCGCGGGCAGCACGCTGCGCTTCCGCGGCGACACCATCGTCGTGGAGGACGCGGCCACCGCTGACCTCGCAGGCATCGACATCGCGCTCTTCTCGGCCGGGGCCACCACTTCCAGGGCGCTCGCGCCCAAGTTCGCGGCCGCCGGTGCTGTCGTCATCGACAACTCCTCGGGCTGGCGCATGGATCCCGAGGTTCCGCTCATCGTCAGCGAAGTGAACCCGGATGCCATCAAGCATCGCCCCAAGGGCATCATCGCCAACCCCAACTGCACCACTATGGCGGCCATGCCCGTGCTGCGTCCGCTGCATGAGGAGGCGGGGCTGGTGAAGCTCATCGTCTCGTCCTACCAAGCGGTTTCCGGTTCCGGCCTAGCTGGTGTCAACGAGCTCGAGGGCCAGGTGCGCGGTTCCATGAACCAGGATGTCGCCGCCCTCGCGCATGATGGTGCCGCAGTGTCCATTCCCGCACCCAAGAAGTACGTCGCACCCATCGCCTTCAACGTGGTGGCCTTCGCCGGCAACCTGGTCGACGACGGCTCCTTCGAAACCGACGAGGAGCAGAAGCTGCGCAACGAATCGCGCAAGATCCTTGGCATCCCCGAGTTGCGTGTGAGCGGTACCTGCGTGCGTGTGCCCGTCTTCACCGGTCACTCGCTCTCTATCAACGCCGAATTCGCCAGTGAGATCACGCCGGAGCGCGCGGCCAAGCTGCTCGCCGATGCACCAGGTGTGCTCGTCGTCGATGTGCCCACTCCGCTGATGGCGGCCGGCAACGATCCCTCATACGTCGGCCGCATCCGTCAGGATCAATCGGTCGAGGGCAACCGCGGCCTCGCGCTCTTCATCAGCAACGACAACCTGCGCAAGGGTGCGGCCCTCAACGCCGTGCAGATCGCCGAACTCGTCGCCGAGGAACTTGCGCTCTGACGCACTCCTGATCCGGTGTGAGCAGAGCGGCCGCGAGTTGCTGGTGCTCACACCGGATCATTGCGTTGGGCTGATGTCGCTGCTTCGATCGGTACATGCTCACCGTTGAATGCGTCACCATCGACTGCCACAATCCCGCACTGCTCGCGGATTTCTGGGCCGAACTTCTGGATTGGGAGATCGCACAGCAGTCGGAGAGCGAGGCCGTACTCCAGCCGCGCAATCGTGAACTGGTGCTCTCCCAGGTGCTGCTCTTCCTCAAGGCACCCGACGACAAACTGACGAAGAATCGCCTGCACCTCGACCTACGCCCGGACAATCAGGCGGTGGAAGTGGCCCGTGCGGAAGCGCTCGGTGCCAAGCGGATCGAGATAGGACAGAGTGCCGATCCAGCCACCACCTGGGTGGTCATGGCTGACCCCGAGGGCAATGAGTTCTGCATCCTCCGCAGCCTCTGATCAGCGCCGGGCACCGATCTGACCCGCCAGCAACTCGGGGTCCGCGCTGGGCAGTGAACAGGTGCTGTGCCGGCACACCATGGCCGTTCCCCGGGGACCGTCAGCGCTGCGCAGTACGACGGCACCGGGGGCGGTGGCCCGGAAGGCCAAGGCGGTGAGCTCAGGCGATGTGGGCAGGTGCAGGGTGATCTCCGCCGGCCCGTCCAGCAGGGCGCTGCACGCCGCCAGTGCCCAGCCCGCTGCCCGAGGCGTGCTGGTGGCGATCCGGGCCAGGGGAGCCAGCGCCCGGAGTGCCTGCCCACGATGTGTGGCCGATCCTGTGAGCGCGCTGTAGGTGAGCAAGGCGTGGGCCGCTGCTGACCAGCCTGAGGGTTCGGCGTTATCGCCCCATTCGCGGGGTCGCACAAGCAGGGTGGCACCGTCGGCGGGCGTGGTGTGGAAGCCGGCGTCTGCCGCCCGGAAGCGCTCGAGCACGGCGTCGAGCAGTTGCCCGGTGCGCGTGATCCACTCGCTGCGGCTGGTCACTTGGGCCAACGCCAACAGCCCCTCGGCAACATCGGCATAGTCGTTGAGTACACCCGGGCTGGATCCGGCCACACCGTGGATGGAGGTGCGCAACAACTGTGTGTCCGGCCGCAGGTGCACGCGCATCAGCAGTTCCGCAGCCTCTGCCGCCGCCGTGATCCACGCGGGTTCCTCGAAGAGTGCCCCGCATTCGGCCAGGGCCGCGATGGCCAGACCGTTCCAAGCCGCCACCACCTTGTCATCTCGGCCGGGACTCACCCGCCGCGCTCGAGCCGCCAACAGGCGCTCGCGGATGCTCCGCCAACGATCCCAATCCTCGGGATCGCGCAGCATGCGCAGTGTCGAATACTCGTGCTCGAAGCTGCCCGGCATCGACACGGACAGCAGTTGCTGTGCCCATTCGGCATCCTCCACGCCCAGCTCCTCGACCAGCTGCGCGGCGGACCACACGTAGAAGCGACCCTCAACGCCTTCGCTGTCGGCGTCGAAGGACGCGGCAAAGGCTCCCTCTTCGGTGCGCATGTGCTGCAACAGGAAGGACGCGGTGTCGCGTACCACCCGCTCCGCCAGCGGCGAGGCCGTCAAACGCCACCAGTGCGCGTAGACGCGGAGGAGCAAGGCATTGTCGTAGAGCATCTTCTCGAAGTGCGGAACCACCCACGCAGCATCCACGGAGTAGCGGGCGAAGCCGCCGCCCAATTGGTCGTACAGGCCGCCACGAGCCATGGCCTCGAGCGTGCTCTCTGCCATGGCCAAGGCCTGCCGATTGCCGGTACGCGCGGCCTCACGCAACAGGAACTCCAGGAGCATGGATGGCGGGAACTTGGGAGCGCCAGCGAAGCCGCCACGGGCATCATCGAACTGCCGTGAAAGCTGCTCCACGGCAGCGTCGAGAACTGACTGGTTGATCTCGATACCCTCAAGCTCGACACCGGCGTTCAGGCGCAGGGCCTCGGAGAGTCGCGCGGCTGCACCGGAGATGTCGTCGCGCCGCTCCGACCAGGCCTCGCTGATGGCACGCAGTAGCTGGGGGAGCGAAGGCGAGCCCTGACGTGGCTCGGGCGGGAAGTAGGTGCCGGCGTAGAAGGGACGGGCCTGGTGATCCAGGAACACCGTCATCGGCCAGCCGCCGCTTCCGGTGAGTGCCAGCGTGGCGTCCATGTAGATGGCGTCGAGGTCCGGCCGCTCCTCACGGTCAACCTTGATGCTGACGAACTGCTCGTTCATCTGAGCGGCGATCTGCTCATTCTCGAACGACTCATGGGCCATCACATGGCACCAGTGGCAACTCGAGTAGCCGATGGAGAGCAGCACCGGCACATCACGTCGACGTGCCTCCGCGAAGGCCTCGTCGCCCCACTCGTACCAGGCGACGGGATTGTCCTTGTGCTGCAACAGGTATGGCGAGGTGGCAGTGGCCAGGCGATTCATTGGGCGGCCTCCCTCTGGGGCTTGATGGCGATGGTGTGCCGCAGGCCCGCTACATGCCGGAACGCAATGCCCGGATGGCGTCCAGCGCCTGATCGGCCTGGTCGACCGTGAGCACGAAACTGCTGCCATTGCTGAGTTCCAGTCGCAGACCCTCCCCAGCGCGGAGTACGACAGCCTGCGCGCGCCGAAGCGGCAGGATGCGGTAGCCCCAACCACCCCACTGCAGGGGATGCACGGTGAGGTACTCCACCGAGATCACACGGCTCCAGGGGATGCGGCGAACCGGCCAACCGGGGCCAAAGCGCACGCGCAGCTCCGTGGCGTCGATCTCCACGGCCAAGCGGGACGACCAGATTGCCGCGACGACACCCAGCACCAACACCAGCACCGGCCCCAGCCAGCCAAGACCTTGCAGCTTCTTGCCCGGCTCGACGGTGAGGGCGTTGGCCATGACGATCAGGCCGAAGATCAGCGCGAAAATCGCCAGTAGGACACCGGCCAGTACCTGTGATCTGGCGCTGCCACGCCACAGCAGTTTCCCGCTCATCACGCACCGAGCGCGGCCCGCACGGCAGCCGCCACGGCGGCGCCGTCGGCCCGGCCCGCAACCTGCGGTTGTAGCAGCTTCATGACGGCTCCCATGGCCTTCATGCCTTCCGCACCGGCTCCCTTGACCTCCGCGAGCGCGGCGTCGATGAGCTCCTGCAATTCCTCTGCGGACAACTGCGCAGGCAGGTAGCGCTCGAGCACCTTGAGTTCTGCCGCCTCCTTGTCGGCCAGATCGTGACGATTGGCAGCAGTGAAGGCCTCGATCGATTCACGACGCTTCTTGCCCTCGCGGGTGATGACGGTGAGTTCCTCGGCTTCCGTGAGTGTGCGAGCAGTCTTGCCGGCCACTTCCTCGTTCATGATGGCGGCAAGCGCCATGCGGATGGTGCTGCTCGCCAACTCGTCACGCGCTCTGATGGCTGCGGTGAGATCGTGCTGCAACTGTTCCTTCAAGGTGGTCATACAGCAATCCTGCCATCCGGCGATGGCTTCAGCTCTGGAGCGTGTTTGGATGTGCCCATGAATCCCCTTGCCGCACTTGGTCTGGTGGCGCTCGGTGGCCTGGCCTACAGCGCGGGGTATGAGGTACGGGCCTTCCGCGTGCGGCAGCTGACGGTGCCGGTGTTGCCGGCCGGCGCTCGGCCGGTGCGGATCCTGCACATCTCGGACATGCATCTCACACCACGCCAGAAGCGCAAGCAGGCGTGGCTGCGCACACTGGGCGAGCTGGGCGCGGATTTCACCATTGTCACCGGTGACTTCTGGGCCAGCGCGAAGGCCCTGCCGGCACTCTTGCACGCTCTCGAGCCGCAGCTGCGTGGGCCAGGGGCCTTCGTTTTCGGCAGTAATGACTACTACGGCCCGCGCCCCAAGAATCCTGCGCGCTACCTGGGCAGGGACCGGGGCAGGCGCATCCATGGCGAGGAATTGCCGTGGCAGGACCTGCGCCATGCTCTCACCAGCGCCGGCTGGTTCGATCTGACGCAGCGTCGCGTGCGGTCCGACATCAACGGCAACAGCGTGGAACTGCGTGGGGTGGACGACCCGCACCTGCAGCGTGATGACTACGCGCTCGTGGCCGGTCCGCGAGCACCTGTTGACGTGGCGCTGGGCGTCACACACGCCCCGTACCTGCGGATTCTCGACGCCATGGAGGAGGACGGCGTTGATCTGATACTGAGTGGTCACACGCACGGCGGTCAGCTGTGCCTGCCGGGTGTGGGTGCGCTGGTGACCAATTGCGACCTCGATCGTCGCCGCGCCAAGGGCCTGCACCGTCACCGGCGGTCCTGGTTGCACGTGAGCGCCGGCGTCGGCACCAATCCCTTTACGCCCGTGCGATTTGCCTGCAACCCTGAAGCCACGCTGCTTACATTGGTGCCACGTGCCTGATCGGCGATTTCAGGGCTTCTGACGCATCGCATAGGATGCGCTGGCTGGTGGTGACACCGGCGGGGTGTGGCGCAGCTTGGTAGCGCGCTTCGTTCGGGACGAAGAGGTCGCAAGTTCAAATCTTGTCACCCCGACCAAATGCAGGTTCGCCTGCGCGCAAGGCCCCCGCAGAAATGCGGGGGTTTTGGTGCATATCGGACACGATCCGTTGCCGGCGGCCTGACTTTCTCGGCCGTTTCTCGGTCCTTTCTCGGCGGTTCGCCCAAGTTTCTCGGCATTCCGGAGCGCACGCCTGGGAACGTATTCACACGAATCCCCCAGCGTTGCCGGGCGCTATTCCCAGGCGTCAAGCCCTTCCTTGGCAACGCATATTGGCGATCGACACCGCGGAATGTCACCGGCCGGTCGCCAGGCATAGGAAGCGAGACCGCACGGATTCACATTCATTCCTGGCCGAGCGCCGGTTCGCGAGGGCTCTGACGGGCGAGATATTCGGGGTGCCGATGTCGCAGTACGTCAATGTCCTGCGACCCGAAAGGCCGGCAACCATGCCCATGCCCCCCGCACTCGATACTCCATTCCGTACCCCGAGCGGCCTGCTCGACCCCCAGGCTTTCGTGCCCATCGCCACCGCTGCCGAACTCTGTGACTGCAGCCCTGACACTTTTCGTAAGCGCCGCAAGAAGGGCAAGCTTCGCCTGACCACGCTCCCGGATGATGGCTCGTCACGGCTATACATCCGCATCGAGGACCTCGCCGGCATCGGGAGGTTGACAGCTGCCGATCTTGAGCCAGTTCGGTTGCCGCATGAGCCCGCTGGCGCCCTCGGGACCTCGGAACTCAGCCAAGAGCTGGTCCAGCTTCGTGCGGAACGTGAGCGGCTGACGCTCGAACTCGAACTGAAAGATGAACTGCTGGCGGCTCGTAACGAGCTCATCCACGTGCTCAAGGCCGCGCAACGGCGGGTGGCAGCATGAGGACCGGACGGCCGGCAGGCTCGGGAATCAAGCAAACAGCACGCGGCTGGAGTGTCCAGGTTCCGGCGTGCACCGGGTCCAAGGCGCGCAAGCAGTGGACGTTCGCAACACGCCAAGCGGCCGTCGCGAGGCTGGCTGAGGCCCGCCAAATCTTGGCCGCGGGCGGCTCCGTGAAGGACCTTCCCGCGACGGTGGTTGTGGCCTCCAAGGCCCCTTCGACTCGGTCCTCGTCGTCCAGGCCAACGCATACAGGTGGGCCTACGCCGAAGATCCAGCTCAAGGCTGACTTCCGCGAGGTCGCGGCCGACGCCATGGACAGCCGCTACAACCGCCTGCGCAAGGGAAGCCCGGGGACGCGTGATCGCGCGATCTCGGACATTCGCATCCACATCCAGCCGTGGATGGATCGGATGGGCTTCCGCAGCGGTGAGGACCTCACCTACGACGCTTGCGAGGACCTCATGACTGCCTGGGCTTACGGGTCCAGCACCAGCAGCGACGCTCGGAGCGGCAAGCGGGGCCGTGGGCGGCCGACGAACGGCAAGGGCTGCGCCGCAGGAACGTTGCGCATGCGTCGGCGCACGCTGATCGCAGTCTTGGAGCACGGCGCCGCGCGCTACGGATGGAAGCTGCCCTTCGATACTGCGCAGATCCCGATTCCGTCCATCGAGGCGTCACCGGCCCGCACACTGCTGACGCTGTCCGATTGCCGTCGGATCGCCCGGCACCTGCACCCAGTGCACCAACTGGTGTTGTGGCTCGTGCGCATCCTCGGTCTGCGCTTGGGTGAGGCGTTCGGAGTGCTCCTGTCCGACGTGGAACTCATCGGGGATCGTGGGACCATCCACATCAGTAAGCAAGGCGGTCAGATCTACCAGGTGCGCAACGCGGACGGTACTGAGGCCAGGGTGACCTCGAAGCTGCAACTCAAGACGCGCGATAGCGAACGCACGCTCGTGTTGCCGCATCACTTGGCTTCGTTCTTCCGGAACTACCTTGAGGTCTTCCATCCGTTCCACGCGATGCCAGGGCACGAGCACGACCGCCTCGTTCGGGGGCTGCGGCACAACGACACGGGCGGCGTACAGGCCTTCCAGAGCGCGTTCAGGCGCGCCGCAGAAGCGGAACGCATCTCAATCGGTCGATCGGATGCGGGCATCGAGAAGTCGATCCGGCCGACGCCGAAGGATGGGCGCGCGGGAGCGTTCACCGACCTACAGATCCAGGACGCCGACCCGGTGTGGTCACGTCGCGCGGCGGGGCATCGCGCGGGCGCCGACGTGCATGCCGTGCACTACCTTCGCGACGATCCGCGGAACGCGCCCATGCAGGCCATCGCGAAAGCGTGGGAGACCGGCATTGACTCAGAGATTCCGGGCAGCCTTTGCGTGCCCACGAGCAAGTCGTGCACGACGCGTATGCAGCCAGCACTCTGGGCTGAACGTGTGCATATCGACAGCACGCTCGTTGCCATGCGCTGGCTGGTACCGGCAGGCGAGGGCGATGGCGAGACGATCTCGACCGCGGAGGCTGCGCAAATCCTGCAGGTTGAACCCAAGCGCGTCCGCAAGCTCATCGACACCAACGAACTCGAGGCAAAACGATCCGCCGGAAAGCGCGCGGAGCACCGCGTTGACCTGGCCTCGGTGCTGGAACTCCGGCAGATGCAACTCTCGCATTCGACCCTCAGCCGCGCTGCGAAGGCCATCGGCATCTCACGCAAGCGTGCGTGGGTATTGGTCGGCCGCCTGCAACTCAAGGTCGTTCAGCGGGCCCCAGGAGCGACGGTGTACCTGCCGCCGGTAAGTGTGAAGGTGCTGAAAGAACACGTGGCGCACGAGCGTGCAATCAAGCTCCGCTCCGTCACGTTCGCGGAGGCTGCCGAGAAGTTGGATCTGGGCTCACTCCTCGTGGAGGACCTTGTCAGTCAGGGGCTCCTTGAAGTGGACCCGGAAATTGGTCCGCAGAACGCTCGGATGATCACGCGCAAGTCACTGGAGCGCTGCCACATGAAGTTGCGTAGCTGACAGCGCGTAGCTCTAGACGCCCTGCTGTGCGCCGGCCTTCCTTGAGGCCGGCGCACAGCCGCGCGTCTTGCGAGGGGCACGCTTCGGGACGCCGGCCTGCTCAATGACGGCGTACACGTCGTGGTGGTCGCGAAGGCCGTTAACGCGTGCGATTTCGCGAACGTTGTGGCCGTCCCTGTACTGGTCGATCACGGAGTGGCGTTGCTCCGGAGTGAGTGCTTCGAGGCGGTCCTTTCGTGAAGCGTGGGTGCGCTTTGATGTGCTGGCGGCAACCTCGGGTGCAGCAGACAGCAACTGCACGCCTGCAGCTGCCCAGAGGCTGGGGAAGGCCACGTATTGGTCGTAGGGCTCTGCTGGCCACAGCGTGCCATCGCCGTCTGCGCGACATCGAAGACATACGTAGCCCGCGGGTTCATCGATGACCAGCCGTGCTCGTGTGGTGCCGCCGCAACTGGGACAAGCGCGTAGGCGCATGCTGCCCGGGAGAATCGCCCACTCGTGGGCGATGTTTGGCCAGTTGTGTCGCCGGAGCTCGCGACCGAGCGCGCCGCTGGTGATCAAAGTGCCGTCACCGATGCACCCGATCAAGGCGTCCGTCTCAAGCCTAGAACGTCTGTGCAGCCACGTGCAGCGGGCATGAGTCCGGTTGCGCTTTAGGGTCCTACGTGCAGCGTCGATGAGGCCGGGCGCCAGCTTGGAATCAGCAACAGTGCATGTCGTGGCCACCGTCGCGCCGGAGTCCTTGGTGGGCAGCAGAGATAGGTAGGCGCGCAGAAGTAGTGGATCGCGCACCGTCACCACCCACGCATCCCGCGATGCGAGGCCCAATTCTGCGGCCAGGAGATGGGTCCTGGCCTGCGCTTTGCCTCGTTCAAGCCCATCGTCGGCGCGGACGGTCGTGCGCTGTGGGACGCCAGCGCGCAGTTGCTGGGCGAGTCGTTCGATGCCGGCCGGGTTCGGAGAGGTCTCGTGCTGGCCTTCGAAAGTGATCCTCACGCGGTCGGAGCCGATGCCCAGAATGAGAGCTCCTTGCCAAGTCACTGTGGCGGGTTCGACGCCCGGTTCGCTCTGCGTGAAGGACAGCTTGTCTATGGCGTGGCGCAGGAACCGTCGCGCGACGTTGGAGTGAGGGTTGCGCAGTTCGCTTACGAGTTGGAGTACCGATGCGAGTTGCCCGGCCTCCTGTGTCTGAACATTGGCTCGCTTCAGCACTTCGACCGATGTTTCCAGGCGACGCAGTTCGGCCGTCGCGCGTTCGAACTCCCGCTGCAGGGCCTCTGCCTTCTCGCCGAGTTGGCGCAGGAAATTGTCCGGCAGCCCGCCGCGCGCCACGGCGTCGATGAGGTTCTGCTCATGCTCCTTGAGCATGGTCAGACGCGAGACGGCGGTCTGCATTTCAGCTTGCGCCGCAAGCAAGTCCGGGCTGAGTCCGTCGCTTGAGGAGAGCAAAGCCAGGTGGCCGTCGCGAAACGCGCGGGCGACGCCCTGGGCAATGGAGCGGTTCAGCACGCTGCTCTCAATGCTGAACCGCAGCTGCTCCCCGTCTTCGGTCTCGAGGCGATACCGCATGGCACAGGCGGCACTCATGGCAGGTCCAATGTCGGTTTGCAGTGACAGGTGGCGCTCATCATCGCGAGCTTCGCGGTCTTGCCGGCTATCTCGACGGTGATGCCGGCGAGTGAGGACCGCGCGCGATGCGACGCCGCGCGCTCACTGCGTTCCACCATGGTGTGGAGTTTGGCAAGCACCGCCGGCTCGGCCCATCCGCCTGGTGGCATGCATCCTGCAACCGTCACGTCATAGCCGCTGGCTCGAAGGTTGAGGACGCCCGTTTCGTACAGGTCGAGACGAGAGAGCAACGAACTGCGAATGTTGCCGGCAACGGTCGGATCCATGCGTTCGAGCTGCGTGAGGTAGGACGTGCCTCGACCGTTTCGGCGCTGGAACTGTTCCGTGGTGAAGCCTCGCGCCATGAGCACAGCGCCGACGGTCTCAGCCATGAGCCCGTCGGCGTATGCGGCAAGCGCCCAGCGCACACAATCCACCTGATCCGCCACGTTGCCCGATGCGTCGAGAATCGGCACTGCGACGGTGAACAGTTCGTTAGAACTCGGTCGCCACTGTGCGGCATCCAGGTAGCCGATCGCCGGGCCCTGGCCACCACGCTGGTCTCGAAGGCGGGCATGCGCCAACCCCGCGGGCAGAGGGTTCGGGTACGCATAGACGAAGCGTCCCAATGACATGCTGGTTGAGGTGCGCTTGGCCATGGTAGCCCGAGACCGAGTGGTGAGGTCCTCCGCTTGAATGCGTGACTGCCGACCACTGAAGAAGATGTCGATGTCCCAGCCCGGATACCGTGGCTTGATGCCAGAATTGCCGGCACCTAGCCAGCATTCAGCACCGTTCGCGGAATTGCGATCGATGGTCCTGACGATCTGGCCAAGGCCGAGCTCATCTCGCCCGAAGCGATCCAGCATCTTGGCCCAGACGAGGCAGGGCTTGTCATTCTGGATCCAGGTCTGAAGTCGCTTGAGCACGGGTTGCACGCTGTCATCGTCGGTCTTGGTTCCTGACCCTGAACAGACGGAGAGCATGACGGAGCCGTCGGGGGAGGTCCAATCGAAGAACGTCCACCTTCCCGTTCCCGCAACGAGGATGTCCGTGGAGCCTGCCAGCGCGTCTTGGATCTCCTCCTCGCTCGGGATCAGCTGGCGCACGTCGATGATTTGCTGTTGCGCCAACGAAGCGACCGCCATCACCGCGTCCTGCGCAGCCTGTTGCCGTGCGCGCTTTCCACTCTGTGCCGATGCGCGGGCGCTGACGGAAATTCGGGCACCAGCTGCGAAGCGTGCGGCGACGCCTGGGTGGCAGCCGGGCATTGTGGATAGTCGGGTTGTCATCGTGAACTCATCCCTTCCTCGTTGGATTTCCTTGATCTTGGGCGATCGTTGGCCTGTTGGGCGTGGTGGACGTCCGAATGCGACGACGCCCTGCATGGCACCACGCAGACGTGCATCGCATTCGGAACGATCCATTTCACCGAGCGTTCCAACGTGGCATCTATCGGCATCTTGACCCGCCAACTGCCACGGCCAGATGCATCCGACGCGCATTCCGTGGATGCTGATTGCCGCGGATATGCGGCCTAGGAGCGCCACTATTGCCGGGGCACCCAACGTGGAGCCGAACGCCCTCAAGTTGGCGTTGCCACAAACGGTTGAGCGGCTGGCCGCGTCAAATGCCGCTTTCACTCCTGAGCGCTGCGACGCGCACGGGGCGGAGTGGCACGGGCCGATAGTGCGCAAATGACGACCACCTCTGATGGATCATGCTTCGTCCGGCGGGACTCGTGGCTGCTTCGCGATGCGCTGGATGCTGGGCTTGAGTCCGTCTGCCTGCAGGTTCTCCAAGCGGGACTCACCATCGGGTTCCTTGCGGCCGTTGGCTCCGAGGATCACTCCGAGTTCCTCATTAGCTCACTCACATCCATGTGGCCCAAAGTCCCGGTCGTTCGCCTTCCGCGACAGTCAGGCGGCCTAGCACTGGAGCGGCCGCGTATGTGGACCAGCGAGGTCTGCCATGCCCTGATCGCAGGTCTGGAGTCCGATTGCGGTTGTCTGCTGCTCGCCGGGCCAGGCGTCGATGCCGTCGACACCTATCTCAGTGGTTACGTCGAAGAGAACCCCTACCTCGGTGAGTCGCGCTCCTATGCCGCAGCGCTGCTTCGGAAGCGCGTCCATGCGCTCATCGACGTGGAACGCATCTGGGCACCTGCAGAAGTGGCGTGGTATAGCCGGGCGCGCCAGCGAACGTCACACTGATTTGAATGGGCTCGTACGCTCGGCGCTATGCCTGATGCCAAAGACCCAGCTCTGCAATACCTGCTCACTAAACTGGAGATGGCCGAGCTGTCAGTTGCGCTCGACGCCACAGAGCAGGAATACGTAGGTCGAGTTGCTGACGGTCTGGTAGACGAGATACGTCACGCTCAACGCGTCTTTCGCAACCTGGTGCCAGGCCATGCCCTGACGCAGGAAGACTGCGCACGGTTGGAACAGATGACGGCCGACATGACTGAGATCATTCGGACGGATACCCAAGAGCGGTCAAACAACTCCTCGACGTTCATGGAGGGTTCTGAAGCTGCGCAGCTCGCGGTCGATGCGTGGCGCAAGACACTACGTCGGATCTACCGACAGGCGGGCCTCTAGTCCCATGACAAGTTCGATCGCTCCCTGGTGACGGGTGCCCTTGAAATCAGCCCACGAGAGGTGTTTCACAAGGCTCGCAAACGTCGTTCCGCCCCTCCGGTCGATCGGCAATAGGGGTCCAAACGGCAATGTAATGCCGGCGCATTGGTGACTACCCGCTTCACGCGTGTCACGAGCGCGAGCGCGGTGTCCGCGGACCGGCATGGTCGTCGGCGTTTATCGGGCCGAGCCGATGATTGTCAGAACCATAACGAAAGCGTTACTATTTTGACAGATCGGGCCTTCTGGGGGCGCCTTGCCTGTCAAAACGACAACGAATCCGTTATGGTTCTGACAGGAGGTGTGCTGTGACCATTCGAACCGCACTCTGGGACGTGGCGATGCACCAGCATGGCTACTTCACGCTCGAAGACGCCCGCGACCTTGGATTCGACGAGGTCGCCGTGCGCATGATGGCGACCCGTAACAGACTGGAACGCGTCGCCCGAGGTGTCTACCAGTTCCCCCAAATGCCGGCCAGCGAGGTCGATCCGTACGCACTGGCCGTGCTCTGGACCGGCGTGCCCGAGGCCGCCTTAAGCCATGAGACGGCCCTCGCGGTACGAGGTTACGGGGACATCAACCCCGACCGGATCCACATGACGGTGGGCGCGCACCGGCGGATCCGCCGCACACCCACCGGACCTTATGAACTGCACTACGAAGACCTGACACCGCACAGCATCGGATGGTGGCAGGACGTGCGGACGGTGACCGCGGCAACGGCGGTGCGCCAGTGTATTGACGCGGGAACGCCTGGGTACCTCATGCGACAGGCCATCGACGTAGCGCGAGATGACGGACAACTCACCACCGCAGAGGCAGCCGAGCTCATGAAGCAACTCGACATGCGGTACGCGAATGCCTGAACCAGTGGCCCGATCCACCGATCCACGCGCCCTCGATCAACTCGCAGAACGCGGAAAGGCACCCAACAGCAAGAGTGTGCTGGACAACTGGGTGAACCGGGCGCAGGCGACGACCGGCATCGAGGTTGGGCGCTTGTCCCATCTCATCGCATCCACGGTGGCAGTGGCGGTCTTGCAGCAAGCCGTCGATGAGAGCGGACTTCCACTGTTCCTGCTCAAAGGTGGGACCTACCTGCAGTACCGACTCCCTAGCGGTAGCCGCGCCACCAAAGACGTAGACGGTCTGGTCCGAGGCGACCTCGAAACGTTCCTTGAAGCGCTAGACGAGGTACTGGCGCTGGATTGGGGTGTCATCTCGCTGCAACGCACCGCCGCCGAGACCATTGCAGTGCCCGGCAAGATCCTGAAACCCCGACGCTTCCAGTTGAAGCTCGCGATCCGAGGCGTCGTCTGGCGGAGTATCAAAGTCGAAATATCGCCTGATGAAGCAGGGGCTGGCGACCTCAGCGAGATGCTGCGGCCGGTACAACTGAAACACTTCGGCATCCCTACGCCAGATCAGCTTTTCGGCATCGCCGTGCAGTACCAAATCGCCCAGAAGTTCCACGCCTGTACTGACCCGCACGACCCGCCTCAATATCGCAACGAACGTGCCCGTGACCTCCCGGACCTGCTGCTGCTCAAAGACCTGACGGAAACGGAAGGCGCTCCAAGCCTCAACGAACTTCGAGCAGCATGCGAAGCAGTATTTGCTGCCCGGGCCACAGAGGCGGCAGAGCTGGGCCGTGACGCCCGGACGTGGCCCCCGCAAGTGACGGCATATGCAGGCTGGGAGAGCGACTACCAGGCAGCCGCGAGCGAGGCCGGTATTGGACACTCGCTGGACGACGCTGTGGACGAACTCAATGGGTGGATATTCGTCATTGCCAACGTCGGCTGAGTGCACGCCCGCCACGCCCGTGATCAGAGTGCACCACGAACGAACAGCGCCCGCACGTGATGCGAATATGGTGCGCGACGGTTACGGCACCAAGCAGGCGCCCATCGCATTCGAATCCGGTTGCACCCGCACGGTCGTTGAGACGGTCCAGTCGTCGGGCGTTTCGGTGCCGTCAAAGATGGCGAGAATGACCTGTTCCGCGTCATGCCCTGCGAGCGGCGCGCCATCAGGATCCATCATGCGAATCTGCACAGTCAGCGCTGAAGTAGTTTCCATGGCTGACACATCGGCACGGCCTTCCCTTGGGACGCGTGTCAGTGAGCAGTTGGTGCGCACGCACGCGAGGTGGCAATTCGCAGGGTCCAGACGGCTTTCCGGGCGCAGTGGGCTATTGAATGGTCTTGATCGTCGGTTGGTCGACTCGACTGATGTGACAGAGACAGAGACTTCGGCGTGACATTGTGCGTGTCACACCGAAGTCACATGTGACACCGCACCGCCGTGTGTCGGAGCGAAGTCTCGCGAGGATGCGACAACAGGGGGCATCCGCTTGAAGCGACTTCGAAGTTCCGCGCGGCGTTGCGGCCGCGGTCGCAACCTCGTCATCAAGGCCGCAACCTCACCACTCTGAGCCCGGCTATCGGCGGCGACATGCTCGGCGCAGTGGCGGGCAACGCTGGGCCAGCCGCCCATTGGGTTCCGCTGATCCCGAAAGTCGCCAAGGGCGTCGACCGGCGGCCTTCGACCGTCCGCCTCTGGCAGCGACGCGGCACGGTCCGCGCCCCGTCGACGGATGTCTGCGGAGCTTTTCGATGGGGGTGGTCATCGAGTGCAGGGCACAGGACACGCGGTGTCCCATGTCCGCGACGAGCAGTGACGAGCCGAGCACCACGTGGGTCTTCGCTCGGGAATGCGGCCGATGGCGTGCGGCCCACCGCCATAGCAACAGCCCACGCAACACGCGTGGCTGCGCTCCTGCTCCGACGAGGATCCGCGATCGTCACGCCTCGACCCAGACCATCGGCTACGCGGCGATGCCGCGCATTTGCGCGGGCGGGCGACGCTGGCTTTGCGGGTGCAGTACCGACGCACCTTTCGTGGCCGCGCCGGTTGGCGCCGGAGACGAGCCGACTACGGGGAGATGGCATCCTTGAAGCATGAGCGATCTCATCGATACGACGGAGATGTTCCTGAAGGCGATCTACGAGTTGAATGAAGTGGGTGCGCCCGCCATGCGCGCGCGACTCGCGGAGCGACTCGACCAGGCGGTCCCGACCGTCTCCCAGACCATCGCCCGCATGGAGCGTGAGGGTCTGGTGTCATTGGATGAGGATCGCCATGTGGTGCTCACCGCGCTGGGCGCGTTGCGTGCGACGTCGGTGCTGCGCAAGCACCGTATGGCCGAGCGACTGCTGCACGACGTGCTCAATCTGGAGTGGGCCAAATGCCACGACGAGGCCTGCCGCTGGGAGCACGTGATCACCGATGAGGCGGAACTGCTCATCGCCCGTTTGCTGCCGACCCTGGCTGCCGATCCGTACGGCAACCCCATTCCCGGCCTGGAACTCCTGGGGCTGGCGCGTGCATCGAAGACGGCTGCGAAGGTGGCATTGTCCGACGCGGTGAGCGCGGATGAAGCCGAGTTCCAGTTGGCGTCCATCGGTGAAGTCGCGCAGGCGCGGCCACAGTTCCTGTGCACGTTGGCAGACGCGGGCATCGGCATCGGCTCCACGATCACAGTGCATCGCACCGCTGGTGTCTTGACGATGGCTGGCGCCGCGGCGGGGGCGCGAGTGGAACTCGATCGGCATTTGGCCGAGCAGATCTTCGTCGTGGCCGGCAAGCACCGACGCCGGGCCGGGTGAAGCAAGCGCGGTCGATTTGACGACACACAGCTCCATCTAGTTAGGTAAGCCTTACCTTACTGACTTGATGGAGACTGCATGTTCGCCAACTTCCTGATCGGACTACGCGAAGGCCTGGAGGCCACGCTGCTGGTGAGCATCCTGCTCGCCTACCTGGTGAAGACCGGCCGCACCGACGCCCGTCGGGCGCTGTGGACGGGTGTGGTGCTCGCCGCAGGATTGAGCCTTGGCTTCGCCGCCCTGCTCACCTTCGGCATCTCCGATCTCTCCGAGGAGGCGCAGGAGGCCGTCGGTGGCGCCCTGTCGGTGATCGCCGTGGGATTCGTCACCTGGATGGTGTTCTGGATGAAACGCACGGCGCGCGACCTCCGCAGCAGCCTGCATGGGCAACTCGACACCGCCTTCGGCGTCGGCAATCGCGCCATCGCCGTGGTGGCCTTCCTGGCGGTAGCCCGCGAAGGCCTGGAGACCGCACTGTTCATTTGGGCCTCCATCCGCTCGGCCGGTTCGGGTGCGGCACCTTCGTCTGGCGCCGCCCTTGGCCTGGCCGCCGCGGTGATCCTCGGATGGGGCTTCTATCGCGGGGCCGTGAACCTGGACCTGCGCAAGTTCTTCACTTGGACCGGAGCCGCCCTCGTGGTGGTGGCGGCCGGAGTGCTCGCCAATGCGGTCCTCGACCTGCAAGCCGCCGGAGTCCTGCCCTGGCCCAACAGCCTGGCATTCGACGCCTCCGCCATCCTGCCCCTGGAGAGCTGGTACGGCTCGCTCGTCAAGGGCATCTTCAACATCTCAGCGACACCGTCCTGGCTGGCAGTCGCATCCTGGTTCGCCTACCTCGTACCCGTGATGGCCATGTTCCTGCGCGCACCATCGCCGGCCCGCGTCGACGCCAGGCACTGAGGTTCTGGGCTCTTGGCTGTCGGCCGCGTCGACGACGTTCCGGCGTCGACGCTTGTTCCGAAGACTGTCGGCAGCCGATCAGGGGTTCGCGCGTCAAGGCCCAAGTAGGCATCGGCGACCCTCGTCACATGAGTTGTCAGCGGGCCCTGATCGAGCATGCCAAGTCTGACCAGCAGGCATTATTCAGGCGGCTAGTGCTCGGATTGGATCGGTAGGGTCAATGTGAAGGTGGCACCCTGTGCCAGACCTTCCGACGACACGGTTAGTGAGCCGCCATGGGCGTGCGCGATCTCCCTCGCGATGGTGAGACCAACCCCGGACCCTTTCGACCGCCTGGTGGCGCCAGGTGCGCGGTAGAAGCGCTCGAACACCCGCGTGAGATCCTCGGCGTTCAGGCCGACACCGTTGTCCTGTACGCGAATCGTGGCGTTCTGGGCATCGTGTTGGATGTCGATCGTGACGCTTCCTCCAGGCGGGGTGGCCACGAGTGCATTGCCGAGAAGGTTCGTCACCACTTGCGTGATGCGATCGGGGTCCACGGATGCTCGCACGGCAGGTGTGGTGCCGACCACCAGTCGAACTTGCCCGTCGTCGAACTGGGGCGCCAGTCTCGTGGCTGCCGCGCGTACGAGGGCCACGAGGTCCGTCGGCCCGAGCTTCAGGTCGAAGCGTTGCTCCTGTGCGCGCGAAAGCGCCGATAGGTCATCGGCCAACCGTTGCAACCGTCGGAGCTCGGCTGTAAGCGCATCCAGCGTTGCTGGATCGGGCGAGAAGACGCCATCGATCATGCCTTCCACGTAACCATCCAGTGTTGTCAATGGCGTGCGCATCTCGTGTGCCACGTCACCCAGAAGTCTCGTGCGACGCTGTTCCGTCGCTGCCAAGTTCGCGGCGAGGGTGTTCACATCGGCCGCGAGTGCCGCCATCTCGGGTTCGCGGGGTAGCGGCACGCGCCACAGGTACTCGCCGTCCGCTATGCGCCGCGTCGCCTGCCGAACCGCGGTCAGCGGTTGCATCAGCCGCCGCGTCACCAGCAGGGCTGCTCCTCCCGCGATGAGCAGTGCCACTGCCATTCCGATGAGGAGGGCCCCGTTGAGTGAGGACGTGTAGGCGGCGCGCACGCTCTGTGCATTGGCGCTGCCGCCCATCATTGACCAGTCACCGCTCGTCATGCCCGCCATCATCGACATCTGCGCTTCGAACAGACGTGGGGCGAGCAGGCGCGTGGTTGCGAACGCCGTCGCCGCACCAGCGATGACTACGGCTACGTATGAGAGATAGAGACGTGCCGGCAGTCGGAGGGTCATGAGGGGGTACCAGTGAACCGGTAGCCGACGCCGCGTACCGTGGCGATGAAAAGCGGGTTGTTGGCGTCGTCGCCAAGTTGACCGCGCAGATTGCGAATGTGGACGTCCACGACGCGATCATCCCCGTAGAAATCGAATCCCCACACTTGCTGCAACAGTTGCTGCCGGGAGAAGACACGGCCTGGCGAACTGGCCAGAGCAACCAGGAGTTCGAACTCGAGCGCGCTGAGTTCGGTGGGTGCGCCGCGAACCTCAAGCGTGTGCGCATCGAGGTCAATCGTGAGGTTCGTGAAGTGCATTTGGTTGTGGTGTTCTGCGACCGCCCGCTGCCGGCGCAGGATTGTGCGGACTCGTGCCACTACTTCGCGTGGGCTGAATGGCTTGGTGATGTAGTCATCGGCTCCCACGCCAAGGCCGACGAGCTTGTCCACTTCCTCGGCCTTTGCGGTGACCAGGATGACGAACACGTCGCTGAAGGTGCGCAACTGTCGGAGCGTCTCCAGTCCGTCCGTGCCCGGCATCATCACATCGAGGAGTACAAGGTCTGGCTCAGACTGGCGAACCGCCTGCACTGCGGAGGCGCCTGAATCAGCTTCGGTGACCGCGAAGCCGTCCGCTTCGAGGTAGCCACGCAACACGGCACGGATGCTCGGCTCGTCGTCGACGACCAGGACGCTGCGCATTCACCCTCCAAATCGATCAGTGCCGGCAAGGGTGTGGGGCGTCTGCTGGTTCAGGCGCCCCACACCCGTCTTGCTCAGTATGAGTTACCCCAGTTGCCGCCCATCATGCCGCGGAATCCGGAGCCGTTTGTGCCAGAAGCGTGCTTCGCATTGAGCATGACGGTAACGGAGGCGCGCATGTGCGCGAGCATGCTGGACCTCTGCGAGGCGGTCAGCGAGCCTCCGTCAAGGTACTGCTGCATGCCGCGCAACATGATGTCCTTCAATCCGCTGACACTCTTGCCCTGGCTGGCCGCAATGTCGGCGAGGGAGGATCCGCTACGAAGCTGTGTCAGCAGATCAGCGGTGGGCAGGCCCAGGTAGTCAGCCACCGATGTCATCATGGCGCCACCATTGAGGCCGCCCATCATGCCCAGGCCGTATCCGTTGCCGGTGCCGCCCATCATGCCGAGGCCGTATCCGTTACCGGTGCCGCCCATCATGCCGAAACCGGTTCGTGAGCCACCCATCATGGTGCCCCACGGGTTGTTCGATGAGCTGGTGGCGGCGATGGCGACGCCAGTGCCGGCCGCGAGGACGCCGGCCGTGGCGAGTGCCGCCATGGTGCGCAGTGCAGCCTTGCGATTCATGTTCATGAGGTCCTGCCTTCGTTGGTCGTGAACTCGATGTCCTCACTGTCGTCCGCTGGTGTGAAGCGTCGAGGTTCGCGGTTGTGAAGGTCCCATGAAGATCGGCGCGACATGGCGCTGGAAACGTCATGAGGCCCCCGCGGGGCGGCGGGGGCCTCAAGAGCGGCAGCGACGTTCGAGCACCTGGTGCGTGGTGCTCGAACGTCGACCGCTTCAGCCTGCCAGCACGGAGGTCACCTTTGCCAGCAGGTCCTTGGGTTCCAGCCACATCGACGGGTATTCGCCGTACCAGCGCTTGATGCCGCTGCTGTCGATGGCGACGAAGCTGTGGCCCGGGAGGCC
>JAKAIC010000040.1 GCA_021814565.1 Actinomycetes bacterium
CCGATCTTGACCTCAGCGTCGCCCGGCCAGTACGCCGTGATGGCGCGCTGCGCTGCAAGGAAGTCGCGAACCGTGTCACCCGCTTGTTCGCGGGGCTCTGTTCGTAGGCGGCCAAGTAGGTCGAGCACGAGCCGATTGTTGGCCTTAGTGGTTGCGCACACGAGCATTCGGCGCACTAACCAACTCTCCAACGATGCGATCGCGAGTTGCATTTGACGAGCGGGGATCTCGGCGAGGGACGGGTTGATCAGCCACAGCAGCACCGGATTGAACACTTCCGTGTCCATCGCCTGCAGTCGGTATTGGAACAGCGCGACTTGATCGATGTTTCCGTCGAGTTTTTGGCTAGCAAGAACGAGCTTCTGATACGCAGCCGCGTGCTCAGCAAGATGGGCAAGCCAGCCTTGCAGGTCGTGTGCAATGGCCGGGCTGTCGATGAACAGTTTGAACTTTCTGAACACTTCAGAGGGGCGTATCTCTTCGCCGGTCTCAGAGATCAGGTAGTCACTGAGGAACATGGAAACTCGGGCCATGGTGAATCGTCCTCGGCTGACCTGTTGCTCCCAGAACGCGTTTTCGAATGCCCGCCAATGTGTTTCGTAAAGGGCTTCGGTGTTCGAGCCCTCTTTGGCGAGGCGTTGAAAGAGCAGGTTCTTGATGAGGTCTGCGGCCGTCAACGGTGTCATGCGACCGTTCAGCGTTTCGAAGATCTCCTGGGAATCGTCATCCATGTCGAGTTGAATGACGACAACCTGAAGACCTTGCAGCAATGCCAAGGCCAGTGCGTCTCCGCGCATCAGCGGATCACGACTGACGTATTCACGAGCGGCCGCAGCGAAGTATGCGTGCGCATTCACCAGCGGCTCGCCGTGGTGCTTCAGTTTGCCGTATTCAATCGGAGGCTGTGCCGTCATAACCTCCGCGAACGAGCCGCGATCGCGGTTGGTCGGCCACACCTTCAGCTGATGTTCCGGAACCTTCGTCCAGGATTCTGCATTGCGAATCATGGGCAGCAGCCGCGCCGCCGCTTGGGTCGCGCCTTGTTCTTCCATGACCGCGTGCGCGGCGTCGAGCAGCAATTGCAACGTGGTCAGCCGTTGCTGGCCATCGATGACCGACCACTCGGCCAGCCCACCGAGCGATAGAGCACCTTGCTGCAGCACCACGGCACCGAGGAAATGCGGTTTCAGTTCTTGAATGCGGCCATCTGCGATGACATCCGCCTGTCGCGATACGTCTTCCCACAACGGTCGCCACTGCCGTTCGAGTTCCCACACATAAGGACGCTGGAAGAGTGGAACCATCAATCGCTGGGGATTGATGAATACATCTTGCGGTGTGCGGATGTAAGTCTGCATTAGGAAGCGCCTCCGACCGGCAAACTTGAATGATTCGAAATGTGCAGGTAGCTGCGAAGTTGAGCACCGCCGTCTGGTTGCGTGCTCACCGAGGCCCCCTGTTCACGCAGGCGTTTGAACACATCCACTGATTGCCCTGCGCAATCTTCCGAGGTGTGCGCCTTCACGGCTCATCTTGCCGCTACCCCCTGTCAAACGCCGCGTGAACGCGCGATCCAACCCGGCGGAAGCCGGCAGCACCCGAATGTGGATCTCGACATGCCCAGGTTTCGGCGGGCGTCACATCGCGCATGGACGGCGCGGTGGAGTACGCCGTATCGATTTCGAAGCCCACCACCGAGCTCGGCGAATGCGTCCTGTGAAACTGCAAGCACCGTTCCCGTCGCCGCAATGCAGCGGCAGTACATAGGAGCAGTGATCACGATGCCGAACACGGCAACGAAACAGCACGCCGCACCAATGACAAACACCCAGACCGAAGTCCATGTTGCGCTTTCATGTGCGTACGGCGGTGCATACGAAATCGGACCAGTGCCGCTCGAAGTGGCACAGGAACTACACGACCTATCGCGGGCATTGAAACAGTTGAACCGCAAAGGCGTCGAACGCTGGGAAGCACGACTCAGCATCCAGAAGAAATTGCAATTGCGCACATCGAAGGCGATGACCGACCGGTCGGTTGACGGATCGGACTTGCGGTTCGCAACACGGACGCTGCAACGCTACTTCGGAACCGACCCAGTAGACCCAGTGACCATCGCCGTCGGCATGCACATGTTGCTCGAGGACGCGATGTGGGCGCTCCTTTGCACGCACCAATCGCGACCGTGGTCGGCCGATCCTTTCGACAGCATCTTTAGCCACGGCAACATCGCGGGCGTGTGCACCAAGTGCGGCATCGAGGCGGCACGGGCACGGCAAGGCGTGAATTCAGCACGTAGAAAATGACGCGCACTCCGCGGCCAGCGACTTGCAGGTCGCTTGGACAATGGCATGCGTCGTACCGGGCATCAAGTCTGCGGGTCTGCCGCCGGCTCGGCAGCATTCTTGCCCCATACGGGAACGTATTTGTCCCCGTCGAATTGAAGAGACTGTAAGTCGAGCGCGTCCCGGAGCGATTGTTCGCCAATGGCTCCAAGGCTGCGATCCTGCGCTCGCCGCAGTAGAGCATCGTTCGTATGCCAAGGTGCCGACATGGCTCCAGTTGTCAGCACTATCGGCGTAATCGGAGTGACTCTATGTGATAGCAGTCTGTAGTTGATGCTTGGCTCGAAAGCTTGAAATGCGTTCCTCAGCAATCCATGCTCGGCCGGGCTAAGCATCGGACGCATGACGGCGAACAGCACGTAGCATTCGACGCCAACGCTCAATAGCAATCGCTGCACCGCCATCAGGTTCCCGATGGATTTCTCGTCGAGTTCCTGTGAATAGCTCTTGGCTTCACCAATTACAAGCACTGGCTGCCCGTCCTCGCGGAATGCGCATGCGAAGTCGATTTCGCAATTCAGGTTCGCACCTGAGACTTTCAGGCCGACCGCGTATCGCATGGCGTCAAGGTCAAAGGAATGAAGCTCAGACAAAACCGAGAGGGCCGCCATGACCGGCATGTTCTCGGCAACGCGGGCGCCTTCCAACTGGGGAGCCAGGCGCAAGACCCATTTTGGATTCTGACTTATAACGGCGCTAGCGAGAGCGAATTCGTGGGCGCAGAATCTGCATGTCCACCTATCCGTGAGGGCCGCTGGTTCCGCGAACAAAGAATTGCCGCATCTTGTGCACCGGGCCTTCAGCATCACGACCAAGATTCCGCGCGCGCAAAGAAAGTTCACTAGACCGCGCCCGAACTCGTTAGCGGTGCGCCCAAACAGCGCCCCCTTCCAAGTGCCCAGATTCCGGGCAGCCAGTTGCACCGCTTCCTGATTCGACATCCCGGAAGCCTTGGCACTCACCTTCTGCAGGACTTCACGAATTGCCGGCTGCATCGCAGCGCTTCCGGGGGCTGCGCCACCAAGTTGTTCAATGAGCCAAGCGCCAAAGTAACCAGCGTCACTTGTCTCAATAGCAAGCCCGGCCGGCTCAAATGCCTTTCGCACTACATCAATAGACCGGATTAGCGGCAGTTCTACGTAATTGCGGGTGACTTCCATCGCTGCGGTAACGCCATCTTGGATTGGTCTCGCGAATCGCGCAGAGACATCAAGCTGAGTTGCCAGAAGCTCGCCCGCCAGCTCTCGCGCGAGAGGCACGTTGACACTTGCGTTCGTCCGGGTATCCGCAGAGGCGTGCAGTGTCACATCTACGGCAACTTGACCACGCCAGCCGTTCCGGTCACTAGGGGCAAGTAGCTCCAATCGCGGAGCAGCCACGCGGATCGAGGTGGCACCGTCATCCGCATCAACACTGAAGTTTGTGGCGTAAACACTTTCAATTCTTCGGTTGAATGCTGTAGCGGGAATGCACTCCAGCGGTTCTGAATAGCCGCGGATGCCGTGATCATGCTCCGCTCGTCCGACGATGGAAGTCAGCGAGTCGGGCACGCGGGTGCTAGCCGCCGGAACCCACAGGTGGTACCAACGCCCAGATCGCTTGCTCTGGTCATGCGGTGCCATCAGCCAGTCGAATACGCGCTGCTCAAGCTCTGCGGAAATGCCAACAGTTGATGGCAACGGCCAAACGTCGAATCCAGCGACTCTGAGATTCCAGAGGGCCAAGACGCTCCGGGTATCGGCAGGGTCAAGGTACGCCAATCCACGAGCCGGCGACTGTGGGCTGTACGTGACACCCAGCCGGGTGAGAGCGAGCGCTCCAAGCGGCTGTGGGGACGTAAGTAGCAGATCTATCGCATGCGCGGTGTCAGTTACCTCGATCGATGGTTGTTCTGTGCCGAGTGCCCGATTCGCCGCCTCACTGCCGAATAAGGCCGACAGGAGCAGCCGGTCGGTCAGTGTTTCCGACCAAGTAACGGCGGTACCCACGGAGGCGTAGTGATTCCGTTGACCGAATCGTGTCCGGTCCAGCATTTCGGACATGCGCAGGGCATCGAAGCGAAATGAGTCAGTTCCGGAATCCAATGGCCCTGAGGTATCGAAGCCGCGATACTCAAAACCTCGGCGCTTACGCAGCTCCGCGTGCACGCCAGGATCAAGGGTTGTGATGACATCGAATCCTTGCGCTCGCACGAATTCGCTTCCCTGCTCGAGTAGGTCGACAGGAATGGCTGCGAAATCGATGCCTCCCCAGTGACTCGAGGCTAGTTCGATGAACGTAGTGGCGCTCGCTTCGCTCGCGAACTCATCCGCAACTGCGATTCGCATCGGCCGGATAGTTGATGTGCCGTAGAAGCTCGACCTAGGCAAAATCGCTCCACTCGCTCGATAGAGAGCCACGACTCATACGATGCATCAGTTCTGCGCGTCTCCCGCAATGACTTCGGCCTGCTCCAGCACCAGTTGCGTTGCCGTGGGCTCCATGTCTGGCGGGTAGCCGTACTTGAGTAGCAAGCGCTTGATGGCTGCACGCAGTTTGGCGCGCACCTGCTCTTTGACGTTCCAGTCGGTCTTCGCATCGCGGCGCACGATTCCGACCAACTCGTGTGCGATCGCCTTCAATGTGTCGTCACCAAGTTCGAGCACTGCGCTCGCGTTGTCGCAAATCGCGTCGTAGAAGGCAAGCTCGTCACTGTTCAACCCGAGCTTCTCGCCGCGCTCGCTTTCAGCCTTCAGATGCTTGGCCAGCTCGACGAGTTCCGCTACAACCTGTGCGGCATCGAGCGTTCGATTTTGGTAGCGCAGGATGGTCGCTGACAGCATGTCGGAGAACTCGCGTCCGGCCACGATGTTTCTACTTCTCACTGTTCGAATCTCGGTCGATAGCAGCCGCTTGAGCACTTCAATCTGCAAGTTCGGCGTGTTCGATTGCCGCACTTTGGCGATGAAGGATTCATCGATCAGCGAGAGGTCGGGCTTCTTCAGTCCTGCCATCTCGTAGATGTCGATGACGCCGGCGCCGGTCATCGCCGACGATACGATTTGTTGAATGGCGACATCGAGTTCCGCGCCCGAATCGCGACCTTCGCGATCACTTCCTTCGATCTTGGCGATCTGCCCGCGCACAGCCTCGAAGAACGCCACGTCATCACGAATTGCAAGCGCCTGATCGGACGGAACGCACATCGCGTACAGGGTCACCAGCCGGCGCGTGCGATCAAGGAAACGGCACTTCAGGCATGGTTGCTCTTTGGTGCACGCGCTCGCTCCTGCGCCGGGATGCTGCGCAAGCAGGTACTCGACAGTCTGCGCGAGCGCGTGCAGGAACGCTTTGTCGCCACCGGATGCCAGGCGTTTGCGCCAGTCGAACGACGCGAGCATCGTGCAGATGATCTCGTGATTCTCAATCAGCGCTGGGATTGCCTGGGCGCGAACATCTTGGCCAAGTTCCTGCCCGCTCTGATCGCGACTCGTGTAGTCGGCGAGAGCGTGCTTGAGGTCTTCAGCGATGCCCAAGTAGTCGACGACAAGCCCGGACGGCTTGTCCTTGAACGTGCGATTCACGCGCGCGATGGCTTGCATCAGAGGCGCGCCACTCATCGGCTTGTCCACGTACATGGTGTGCATGGCAGGCGAATCGAATCCGGTGAGCCACATGTCTCGCACGATCACCAGTTCGAGGCTGTCTGCCGGGTCTTTTGCGCGGGACTTCAGCGCACGCAACGCGTCCTTGCCACGAATGTGCGGCTGCAATAACTGGTCGTCCGCCGCGGATCCGGTGATGACGACCTTCAACTTGCCGGCCGTATCGTCATCGGAAACCCAGTCGGGCCGCAATGTGCCGATCGCCCGATACAACTCGGCGGCGATGCGTCGCGACATGGTGACGATCATCGCTTTGCCGGCGAGCGCCTCGCGACGGGCCTCCCAGTGGGTGACGATGTCAGTCGCAAGTTCATGGATGCGCTTCTCGGAGCCGACGATTGCTTCGACTGTGGCCCAACGCGACTTCAGGCGCTCGCGGGCTTCGTCCTCCGTGCCAGATGTGGCTTCGGCGAACGCCTGATCAAGATCTCCGAGGGCAGCCTTCGGCAGATCGATCTTCGCAAGACGTGGTTCGTACAGCACCTTCACGGTTGCACCATCGGCAACCGCCTGCGTCAGGTCGTACACATCGATGTAATCGCCAAAGACCTGCTTGGTGGACTTGTCTTTCGCTTCGATCGGCGTGCCCGTGAAGCCGATGTACGTCGCATTCGGAAGACCGTCGCGCAAGTGCCTGGCGAAGCCATCGACAAAGTCATAGTTGGAGCGGTGCGCTTCATCAACCATCACAACAATGTTGAGCCGCTCGGACAGCGTTGGAAACGCTGTGCCTGCATCCTTCTCTGCCTTCGACAGCCCGAACTTCTGGATGGTCGAAAAGACAATTCCTCCCGACTGCCTCTTGTCGAGCAGTTCTTTCAGGTGCTCGCGCGATTCGGCTTGGACGGGTGATTCCGGGAGCGGAGCACCTGCACGGCATGCGACGAATGTGTCATCGAACAATTGGTCATCGAGATCGTTGCGGTCGGTCAGAACCACGATCGTGGGGTTCTCCATGGCCGGGTGACGCATCACGGCTCCGGCGTACCAAGCCATCTCGAGGCTCTTGCCCGAGCCCTGCGTATGCCACACGACGCCGGCGCGCCCATCGCCTTCAACAGCGTCGACGGTGCAGCCGATCGCCTTACGCACTGCCCAGTACTGGTGGTACTTCGCCGCCTTCTTCACCAGCACGTTGGATCTGGCGCCCGTGTTCTTGTCCGTGCCCGCTTCATCGATGAACGCGGTGTAGTTGCGAACGACGTCAAGTAGTACGTCCGGACGAAGCAAGCCCTGCACAAGGACTTCGATCCCAGGGACTCCGGCTGGCTCGATGGTGCGGCCATCGATGGTCTTCCACGGCGCGTAGTGCTCCCATGCGGCTGTGAATGTTGCAGCACGTGCCTGGATGCCGTCGGAGATGACCGTGAGTTGGTTCCAGGTGAATACATCGGGGATTCGTTGCGTGTAGGTGCGCAGTTGGTTGAACGCACCGGACAGCGTGGCGTTGGCCTGACCCGGGCGTTTGAGTTCAAGCAGCACGAGCGGAAGACCGTTTACGAATAGCAGCACGTCCGGACGACGCTCATCGACGCCTTTGATCGTGAACTGATTCACGGCCAGCAGATCGTTGGCCAGCGGGTTGCTCCAGTCGACGAGTTGCGCACGAACAGTCTTCGTGGCGCCTCCGTTCTCGCGATACTCGATGGGCACGCCTTGCGTGAGGAGTTGGTACGTACGCCAGTTCTCCGCCAGCGGTGACTGCGATTCGGCACGAAGCACTTGCTTCACCACATTCGCAACGGCATCGGTTGGTAGCAGCGGATTCAGCCGCTCGATCGCAGCACGCAATCGGCCAACCAGAACGACCTCGCGGTAATCGCTGCGCTCTGCGGCCGGTTCACCCGGTGCAATGTCCGGCCCGAAGGCAACGGCCCAGTCGAGCGCTCGCAATTCATCGAGCACCAGTTCCTCAAGACCCGCTTCCAGGATCGGACTCACACCGACACCTCCCCCGGCACAACCTTGCCAGACATGAGCAACGGCAACAGTTCATCACGCGTTGCACGAAGTTGTTGGGCCTCTTCCTCGACTTGCCGGAGTGCTTCAAAGAGCGGAGTCACGATCGCGTGGAAATTCAGAGCCTCGTCCGCTCGAACGACGCGGATTGGGTAAGCCGCGACGTCGCTGGCGGATGCACGTTGCCGGCCCGAGGAACCAGACATGTGGCGAACTGTGTAATCGCGGAATCGTTCACTGCGCGCGAGGCAGTACGCCCAGGCTGGTGGGAGTGGAACCTTCGGACGAAGCACGATGAACTCGGTTGAACCAATGCCAACCTCGCCATCTGCCAAGACATCGATGAAAGCGGCCTTGCCGTTTTCCAGACACGGGGTGATGCGCGCCATGACAGTGTCGCCGTTGACGAACCGCGCGCCTCCCGATGCCTCGCGTCGCGCGACCGCGCCAACTCGGGCCGACGACGTTGGCACGGCGGCCATGTCGACGTATGCGGCGAGTCCCGCGGGCTTGGACCTCGCAGGATTCACTTCTATCAGCTCTCGAAGTGGGACTGTCGTGGCTCCGTCAGTCGATTCAGCATCGAACGCAGCCCGCCTGAATTCAGCCAAAGCGAGGGCTTCGAGATTCGCGGACAAGCGTTCATTGCCGTCGATGAGGTCATCCATCGCGCCAAGCACGTTAGCGATTCGGCTTTGCTCGCCCGGCGGCGGTACCGGCACTCGCAAGTTGGCTAGGTCAGAGGCACGGATTCCCGCGGCAGCTACCTGTTCCACGATCGTCTCAATCTTTGCTCGACCATGAGGGCTCTTGAAGTAGTAGTGGAAGAAGCGAGGGTCTGCCTTTGTGGAGTCGAGACGCACCCGAATCAAATGGCTCTCGAACAGGCGGGGGCTCAATGAAGGCGCGACATAAGTGCACTTGCCTGCGCCTGCCAGCGTTAGTGACTGTCTAGCGAAAAGTAGGTCGCCCTCTCGGAGCAGCCACTTGGCTGGATCCTGTTCGGGAAGCGGCGCAAGTTCCATAGGCTGGTCTGCGATCACGTCGAATGCGAACTGCTCCTTCATGTTCACAAGCCGCACGCCTTGCCCACGAACTCGACTTGGTGCCATCATCCCGTTCCGTGAAGGCTCCAGGTAGAGCTCGCAAAACCTCGCTACAGGCCAATGTTTACTCACTGGCACCCACCTCGAGCGTGGCTAGCAGATCGCCCACGCGACGTTGAAGTTCCGAACGCTGGGCGAAGCCATCAAGCACGGCCGTGCGGAAGCGTTCGATCTTCTCGCCGATCGGTTCACCATCATCCTCAACGTCCTCAGCGCCGACATAACGGCCCGGTGTGAGCACGTAGTCATGCTCGGCGATGCTGGAGATCTGCGTCGAAGCGCAGAAGCCGGGTACGTCCGCATACGCGGTGCCGGTAGGTTCACCGCGCCAGGCATGTAGCGTGTCTGCGATCTGCGCAATGTCCGCGTCACTGAGGTCACGTTGCGTGCGGGAGATCATCGATCCCATCTTGCGGGCATCGATGAACAGCACTTCGCCTTTGCGGTCACGTTGCGGCCGCTCCGACTTCACGCCGGCGGACGACTTGTCCTTCGTCAAGAACCAAATGCAAACCGGAATTTGCACCGAGTAGAAGAGCTGACTCGGCATCGCGAGAATGCACTCCACCAGGTCTGCCTCAACAAGTTTCTGTCGAATAGCGCCCTCGCCGGACTGCTTGCTGGAAAGCGATCCGTTGGCCAACACCGTCGCCATCGACCCAGTGGGTGCCAGATGATGCAGCATGTGCTGGATCCATGCGAAGTTCGCATTGCTCTCCGGCGGAACCCCGTACTTCCAGCGGGAGTCGCCGCGGAGTTGATCGCCACCCCAGTCCGAAATGTTGAACGGCGGGTTGGCGATGATGAAGTCCGCGCGCAGGTCCGGGTGCAGATCGTTGAGGAACGAGTCGCCCCACTCCGGCCCGAGATTCGCATCGATGCCGCGCAGGGCAAGATTCATCTTTGCCAGGCGCCATGTCGTGGGGTTCTGCTCCTGCCCGTACACGGCGATGTCGTTACGGACACCTCCGTGCGCACGAACGAACTTGTCGGCCTGTACGAACATGCCGCCTGAGCCGCATGCTGGGTCGAACACGCGACCGTTGAACGGTTCGAGCATTTCGACCATCAGCTGCACCACGGATCGAGGCGTGTAGAACTCACCGCCGAGCTTGCCTTCGGAGGACGCGAACTTGCCGAGGAAGTATTCGAAGACGCGGCCGAGCACGTCGAGGTTTTCGTGCTCCTGGGCGGCGAGGTCTTCGCGGGAGAAGGTATCGATGAGACCGCCGAGGGTTTGTGGCGTGAGCTCACGGCGGGCGTAGTTCTTCGGCAGCACGCCGCGGAGCACCGGATTGTCGCGTTCGATCGCATCCATGGCCGCGTCGATGAGTTCGCCGATGTTGGCCTGCTTGGCCGCCTTGCGGAGGTCGTCCCATCGATGTCCTGCCGGCATCCAGAACACGCCTTCGGATGTGTACTCGTCGCGGGACTCGAGAATCGACTGCTTCGCCGCAGCCGACGGCATGAAGTACTCGGATTCCGGATCATCGACCGCGGCCTCGAGTGTTGCGCGCCGCCGGTTGAACACATCACTGACGTACTTCAGGAAGATGAGTCCGAGCACCACGTGCTTGTATTCGGCGGCATCCATCTTCGAGCGCAGCTTGTCCGCCGACTCCCAGAGCGCATCCTCCAAGGACTTTGCAGCCGTCTGTTTCCCCCGTGGCGCCATGCGTGCTCCTACCCAACTTCGCGACAGTGCTGCGGACTGTCCCGTGCCGGCGATGAAAGGCCAGCACGGTGTCCCCGGTCGTCGCATTTAGCCTATGTCCGGCCTCTGACAGACACGGGGAACCGACCGCGCGCCGCTACGTGTTGTTGGTGCTCTGGCCGCCGAGTCAGGCCAGAACCTTGTGAATCCGAGGGATACCCATTTGACGGCCAATTCGTGGGCGTCCGCAATGGCGCAGTCGCGATGTAAGGGAACCATTACACCGCGCAATGTCACGGAACCCTTACTGTGCGCACCATTTGGCGGTCCTTGCCGGTTGGATTCCGAGTGTCCGCCCCCAGCAGAAAGGCGCCATGGGTGAAGGCCCTGTCGGTCAACTCAGCGCGAACAGATGTCGGTCGAATGGATACTCCCTTGAATCCGAGATGACGCCACGTGCAACGGCGACCCCATGCGCGTGTAGGGCCCTCGGCACGCAGCCGAGGGCCGTACATGTTCGCGATTTGCTGCTACGCCGCCACCAAGGGGTGACTGCCGCCCCAAATCGAAATGACAGCCCGAGCGACCTCTTCTTCGGTCGCGGTCACGTAGTTGTCAGTCGTCGTTTCATCCGCGTGCCGTAAGAACAACTGGGCAACTGCGCGGCCCGCGGTGCGCTCGACATAGGTGCCGGCCGAGTGCCGCACCGAGTGCGCGGTGATCTGGTCCTGGTCTGCCCATTTCAGGCTCGCCTGCAGCCGTTCAAACAGCGTGTTGTATCGGCGACGGCCCATTTCTGAGAACTGGCCACGCGGTTCTCGCTTGCGAAACACCTTGTCGTCTGGCCCGGTGGCACAACGCGACGTCGCGAAATCCAGTAGGGCCTGCAAGAACCAGTCCGGCGCGGGCTGTTTGATGACCTTGTTGTTCTTCTCGTCCAACACCACTGTGCCCGCGCTCAGATCGATGTGTCGTCGACGCAGATTCAAGGCACCTTCTTGACGGGCGCCGGTGATGAGGTGGAATTGCACTGTCATAACGTCGAGTTCCGGATCATCACCACCGGACTGTGCGACCGTGAGCAGCTCCTGTACGCGCTCGGCGGCGAACCCCTTGCGCTTGGACTTGGTCTTCTTCGGCATCTTCACGGCCTCGGCCGGATTGGTCAGGCAATTGCCGTCGTTCATGGCGATCGTGAACAGCTTGCGCAAACCACTGACCGCATTGCGTCCAGCACCTGCACCATTGTGGTCGCGCGTGGTTCGGTTCGCCTGATGCCGTGCCCGATCGAGATTGGCGTTGTGTTGCTTGGCGCGCTCGATGACCGGGTTGATGAAGACATCGAGATCGGAGGTGATGACCTCGTCGGCCCACTTGTCAGCGATCGGCGGCACCAGCCACGAATCTGCGTCGCTGCCCGTACCGGCGTTGCGCTTTGGATTCGGGATGCCCTCGAGAATGGTGGACCAGATCGACCCGTAGGAGCGTTGCGACTGTTCGGGCACCAGACGCCGGGCCTTCTCCACGAGTTCCGCGACGGTGATGCGTGCGCGGAGCCCCGCAGGTCCCGCGGCTCGCGCCGCCTCGGCGGCCTCGGCGAGTTCCTGTCGGAGTTGGTCGCGCCCCTCGCGGATCGCGTGCTGAATCATTTCCTGCAATTGCTGGGGTGACATTTCCATGTCGGTTTCCTTTGTGTGTTAGGCGTACTTACGTGTTACGCGTGTCGTGCTGCCCACCCTGGTCGGGGACCAGTCGGGGATTTCGTGGCCGAGGCAACCGGCGCGGCAGGTTCGCGCAACAATTCGTGGGCACCGGCGACGCACAGGTTCGCGTTGTCGATGCGCATTTCTTGCGTCTCCGGCAGCGCCACCACCAAGACGTTCATGCCGGGGGAGAGCCGAAGCGCACCGATCACGGCGGGAGGCAGCAGCAGGCGATAGTCGCCATCGAGGCGAATCGGCATGTGACTCGAATGCTGGTTGTCGATGTCGAACGCGCGAATCACGACCTTGCGATCCAAGGTGATGTACGCGATGAGCTCGGTCCTGGCATCCCAGCCGAGCATTCCAATGACCTTCTTGGTCGAAACGCGCCCGACGTCAAGGCGACTGATCGTCACGTCCAGTTCGGGTGCTTCCAGTCGCTGCGCCGGGCGCGGCAAATGGATGACCACACCGGCGTTCGGCTTGGCGGCTACGCCCACTCGCGGAACGCCGACGTGACGGTGGTCGCAGATTTGCGGGGTAACGGCGGCAAGGACTGGTGACATGCCAAGACTGGTTTGGGGTTCTTCGATCGGCGCAATCGCCGGCAGCAAAGGATTTAGGGATGCGTCCGCGGGCAGGGAGCTTGAGGCACGGTGGCCGCGGAGGTTGGCGATGCGGGACTGGTTGGCGATGTGATCGGCGTAGTTCGGAGACATGTCCGGACTGGTTTGGGGGTCTTCGATCGGGGCAATCGACGGCAGCAACCGATTTTCGGAAGTGTCCGCGAGCATGCTGCCGGACACCCGGCTGCCACGGATGCCCGCGATCCGCGACTCATTCGCGATGCGCGTTGCCAGCCCGGGTGCCACGGACGGAATGGTCACGTCGTCTTGGTCCGCGGCAATCGCACCAACGGTGCGTGTCGTGCTCACGTTCGTGAATGAAGGCGGCTCATCCGAAGGTGAGGGTGCCGCATCGAGGTAGGCGGCTTTACGGGGGCCCCGCGACGGACGCCGTCGACGAGGCTTGGATGTCTGGGAGATTTCCCAGTCCAAAGTGCGCGAGAGGGGAGTTGAACCCCTACACCCTTGCGAGTACTGGCACCTGAAGCCAGCGCGTCTGCCTATTCCGCCACTCGCGCGTTGTTGCCGAGGCAACGCGGGAAGGGTAGCGGAGGAGGGCGGCGAACGTCGAACCGGACGCCGCTGCGGGCGGCAGCCGACCCCCATTCCCCACGCGGGGCGCCCTGCCGTACGCTGCTGACCACGCGCGGGAGCCGCAAGGCTGAGAGGGCGAAAGCCGACCGCATGAACCTGTCCGGTTAGCACCGACGTAGGGAGCGCCCATGAGCGACCGTCGCCTCACCTTCACTGACCAGTTCGCACTCTGGGGATCGATGGCGGTGACGCTCACCATCCCCGCGGCCGCGGCCTTCGTCATCAACCCCTTGGGCGACAAGCCCATTGGCTTCGCGGCTGCGGCCGTCGCCATCGTCGCCGGCACGTTGGTGGGCTCGGTGCTCCTCGGTGCGATCGCGCTCATCGGGCGGCGTGCGGGACGCCCCACCATGGCCATGTTCGGCGGCATCCTCGGGCAGCGCACGTCGTGGATCCCCACCGTGCTCAACATCCTGCAGTGCATCGGTTGGGCCGCCGTCGAGGTGCTCGTCATCACCGACGGCACCACGGCGATCACCAGCCCGTCACTGCGGCCGCTGTGGGCCGTCGTCGGTGGTGTGCTCATGCTCGCGATGGCCATCTGGCCCGTCAGCGCCATCAAGGCGGTGCGCAAGTACCTCGTGGCGCTCGTCATCCTCGCCACGCTGGTGCTTGTCGTCGGACTGCTCCAGCACGGCATCCACGCGACCGACACCGGCTCATGGCATGGCTTCTGGCCGGCGTTCGACATCGTCATCTCGCTGCCTGTCTCGTGGGCGCCGCTCGTGGCCGACTACAGCCGCCACAGCCGCGACGAGCGCGGGGCCTTCCTCGGCACGGCAGCCGGGTTCGCCACCGGCGGTATCGTGTACTTCTTCATGGGATTGCTGGCATTTCTCACCATCACCGGCGCCGATGCCACGTCGACCGTCACGCAGTTCATCCCCGCACTCATCGCGGTCAAGCTCGGCATGATCGCGTTGGTGATCCTCATCATCGACGAGCTGGACAAGGGCTTCGCCAACATCCACTCGACCGCGGTGAGCATCGGCAACCTGTCCGGTCGCCTGCCCTTCGTGCCGGTTGCGGTGGGGGTGGCCGCGATCGCGACGGCCGCCGCGCTGCTCACTGACCTGACGTCGTACGAGTCGTTCCTGTACGTCATCGGCGCGGTGTTCGTGCCGCTCACGGGTGTGGCCGTCACGTGGGTGTTCGGCGTGCATCGTGGGCGCTACGACGCCGACGCCGCCACCTCATGGCTGTTGGTGCCGTGGCTCGCGGGGCTCAGCGCGTACCAGCTGCTCGCGCCCGGGTACGCGCCCGGTTGGAGTGACGCCTGGAACGCGGCGCGGTCGGCGCTCGGCATCACGACCGTCACCTGGTCGGCGTCGATCGTCTCGCTCATCGTCGCCGTCGCGGGCACGTGGATCGTGGCCGCGGTGCTGGGCGCTGGGCGCGATGGACGCCGTGGGCGTGGTGGCCGGCGGGGCGCCGTGCGGGACGCGGTGGCGGCGCGGGCCTGACGGGGCGGGTGACGTCGCGCGGGGCTGGTGACGTCGCAGGGCTGGTGACGGCGCGTGGCTGGTGGCGGCGCAGGGCTGGTGACGGCGCGGGCAATGTCGTTTCCGCGTGCAGTGCACGGGCAGAGTGTGACGTCCGCTCATCTGGCGTGCAGCGCGCACCTGGGACGCGGCGCGTGCGGGACGCGGTGGCGGC
>JAKAIC010000041.1 GCA_021814565.1 Actinomycetes bacterium
CGGTCGTCGGCCTGCAGTCGGCATCTGGCTACGCCGAGGGACGGCCCCTGCACGCCTCCTGGTGACATACCGGCTTGGTAGTGTCACAGGCCTCGGAAGGGGTGACGGTGGCGGAGCCGACAAGCGCTGATCGTGCGCGTGCCAAAGAACTGGCGGAGCTCATTGACGAGCACCGCTACCGCTACTACGTGCTCGACGCCCCCGTGCTATCCGACGGGGAGTACGACCTGCTGGAGCGCGAGCTGATCGCGCTGGAGACGACGCATCCGGAATTGCGCACACCGGATTCACCAACGCAGCATGTCGGCGGTGCCATCACCAGCCTGTTCGCTCCCGCGGAGCACCTCGAGCGCATGATGAGTTTGGACAACGTCTTCTCGCTTGAGGAATTCGAACAGTGGGCGCAACGGGTCGAGCGCGATGCCGGCCCTGTGAGCGCGTGGCTGTGCGAGCTCAAGATCGACGGGCTGGCCGTCAACCTGCTCTATGAGGACGGGGTGCTGGTGCGGGCGGCCACCCGTGGGGACGGTCGGGTGGGCGAGGATGTCACCGTCAACGTCAAGACCATCTCCGCCATTCCGCACCGGCTCACGGGCTCGGCCGAGCATCCGGTGCCGACATTGGTGGAAGTGCGGGGCGAGGTCTTCTTCCCGGTCGCGGCCTTCGCCGCACTCAATGAGTCATTGGTGGCAGAAGGCAAGGCCCCCTTCGCCAATCCACGGAATTCCGCGGCAGGTTCGTTGCGGCAGAAGGACCCGCGCGTCACCGCCAGCCGCGCACTCTCCATGACCGTGCACGGCGTCGGGGCCTATGACGGTGAACCGTTGCTGCGGCAGTCGCAGGCCTACGAGTTGCTGCAGGCCTGGGGCTTGCCCACCAGCGCCCACGTTCGCGTGGTCTCCACTTGGCGCGAGGCGGCCGAGTTCATCGAGGACACAGGCAAGCACCGGCATGACGTCGAACACGAGATCGACGGTGCCGTCGTCAAGGTGGACGATCGCGCCATGCAGGCGGCACTCGGTGCCACCTCCAGGGCGCCGCGCTGGGCCATCGCCTACAAGTACCCACCCGAGGAAGTGACGACCAGGCTGCTCGACATCCGCGTCGGCGTAGGTCGCACCGGCCGGGTTACGCCCTATGCCGTCATGGAGCCGGTCAGGGTGAGTGGCTCCACGGTGGAGAACGCCACCTTGCACAACCAGGAGGTGGTGGCGCGCAAGGGGATTCTCATCGGCGACATGGTCGTGCTGCGCAAGGCCGGTGACGTCATTCCCGAGATCGTGGGTCCGGTGGCAGAACTGCGCACCGGTGCCGAACGTGCCTTCGTCATGCCCACGCACTGTCCGGAGTGCGGGAGCGCACTGGCGCCGGCCAAGGACGCCGACGTAGATGTGCGCTGTCCCAACGCCCGCAGTTGTCCCGCGCAGTTGCGTGAGCGACTGTTCTCGCTGGCCTCCAGGGGCGCGCTCGATGTTGAGGGCCTGGGCTATCAGGCGGCCGTAGCGCTACTCGAGGCGGGCGTCATCGCCGATGAGGGCCAAATCTTCAGTATCGCCCCCGATGCGCTGCAGGCCGTGCCCTTCTTCACGCGTGACCCCAGGAAAGGTGAGGACGGACCTCAACTGACGGCCGGTGCGCTCAAGATGCTCGAACAGTTGAATGCTGCGCGCAGCCAGCCCCTGTGGCGGGTCGTGGTGGCGCTCTCGATCCGGCACGTGCAGGGTGTGGCGGCGCAGGCCTTGGCCAAGCACTTCCACGATCTCGACGCGATCGCGTCGGCCTCGCGGGAGGAACTGCAGGCCATCGACGGTGTAGGTCCGGAAATTGCCGACTCTGTGATCGAGTGGTTCACGGTTGATTGGCACCGAGGGATCGTGGAGGCCTGGCGCGCTGCGGGGGTGCGCATGCGCGAGGACGCGGCGCCGGTGGGGCCGCAGCCGCTGAACGGCTTCACTATCGTCATCACCGGCTCGGTCCCCGGCTTCAGCCGTGATGGTGCCGAGGAAGCCATCACGGTGCTTGGAGCCAAAGCGGCTGGCTCAGTCTCCAAGAAGACGCATCTGGTGGTGGCCGGGGAGGGCGCCGGCTCCAAGGCCGCGAAGGCCGAGGAACTGGGCGTGCCGGTGCTGCCCGCGGAGCATTTCCCGGTATTGCTGGAGCAGGGCATGGATGCCGCGCTTGCCATCACGCGCGGAGTGCGGTCCTGACGCGGGCAGGCGATCCCAGACCGCAGTTGCACCAGTAGCGCTGCCGCTTTGGTCAACACCGAAGCATGGGCAGAAGCCGCTCCCGCAACCCGCGGCTGGTCACCGTGACTGTCGGAGCCCCTGGCTAGTGTGCCAATTGCACGACGAAGCCCCACCGAGACGGTGGCGGCCCGCCCCCTGACGCGCGTACCGCGGGGGCGACAGCCGACCATCGGAAGCCCGGCTCAGAGACCACCGGCACCGTGCATCCCGCTGGAGTAACCATGGTCAGCGCCACATCCTCAGCCCTGCCGTTGCGCAGCGCGGTCGCGCGGCTTTCCCGCGCCGCGCTCGCGTTCCTCAAGCCCACGGAGACGGATGTGCTGCCCCTGGGGGAGGTGCGCGAACAGGAATTGCGCGACGCCGCCCTGCGCGTGCTGGTGGTGCTGGGAGACGAGGACGCGCAAGCCCGGCTGGACCGGCAGCAGTGGCAGGTCGGGGATCGTGCGTTGCAGGCGCTGGCAGCACTCGATCTGTCACAGATCGACGGCGTGCAGCGATCTGCCCTGGCAGTTGCCGTCGCCTCGCTGCACGCAGATCTGCGCGCACTCATGGAAGCCGATGTCACGCGTGCCCTGCTCGACGGCACGCCCGTTGGCGCGGACTTGGCTGCACTGGTCTTCGAGACGGATCCCGAAGTCCTTGATCCCGACGCTCAGGTCTCGTTCTGTCAGGCGGCGCAACGGCTGGAATCGGCCGCACATGCCCGGCTGGGTGCCGGGCTGGTGGCCTTCGCCGGAAGCACTCCTCGGCACACGGCGTACTGGGTGGATGACGAGGAGCACACGCTCACCGATGTGCGATCCAGCGAGCTGGCCAGCGCCCTGTCCTGGAGCAGCAACAAAGCCCGCACGGCGTTGGAATCTGCACGCATCGTCAACGCTGATCTAGACACGGTGGCGGAGGTGGCCGCCTCGGGCGGTGTGCAGCCCGCTGCCTTCACAGCCATCGCGGAGGGCGTGCAATTCCTCACCGCATCGATCGATGCTGAGATCGAACGGACGCGGGCGGCGATGCGGCTCGACACCGATTCGGCCCCCGACCTTGCGGACCGAATCTGGGAGCTCACCAGCGCCCGCGAGGAGTTGGTGCAGCGCTACGACACCGCGATCGGTGGCTATGCGGTAGAGCACACACTGGCGGAAACCAAGCGCAAGGTTCGTGACACGCTGGTCAGGCTTGACCCGCAGGGATTCGAAGCCAGACGCTCCCGGGCCCGCGAAGTCCAGTCCGACGTTGCACTGCGTCCCCTGCCCGACGCCATGGCCATGCTCACGGCAGTCATGCCTGCGGAGCATGCGAACGCCTGTTACCAGGCCATCGAGGGGGCGGCTCGCGATGTCGCGCGGACCGATCCTGAAGCGCCGATCGGAGTGCGTCGGTCGGCGGTGATGTACGCCTTCTGTGCCCGGCGCGGGGCGGCCCAGGCTGCTGATGCAGATGCCTCCACGGCGGGCAGGGCCAAACGGTCTCCGTCGCCAGATGCCTTCAGCCAGGGTGTGGCCATCGCTGCCCATGTCGATCTCGTCATGACCCTCGACACCTTCCTTGGCCTCTCTGAAGCGCCGGCGGAGTGTGTCGGAGTGGGCCCCATCCCGGCCCGTGCCGCGCGGGAATTCCTCGCCGACTCGGCCGTCGTGGATATCCGGCGTCTGCTCGTCGACCCGCACAGCGGCCACGCGCTCGACGTCGGCAGTAGGCGATACCAGCTCACCGCCGGGGAACGCGCCTTCCTGTTCGCCCGTGATCGGGTGTGCAGGCATCCTGGGTGCAATCAGCCGGCCGTGCGCTGCGATGCCGACCATGCCACGCCCTATCAGGAAGGCGGGGCCACCCGTGCGGACAATCTGGGCACACTGTGTCGTCGCCATCATCTTGAGAAGACGCATGCAGGTTGGCAGATCGAGGAGGGTCGGGCGGACGGTGCATGCATCTTTGTCTCGCCGCTGGGACGACGGTATGTGCACCCCAGTGAGTCCGTGCTGCCCTGGGTTTGGCCAGGGGCTGATGGACTGCCATCGCCCGACGACGGACCGCATGAGGAAATGCCGACGTAACCGCCCGAACTAGACTCGCCGCATGTCCGGAATCACCCGCGCCGAAGTGGCGCACCTGGCGAAGCTTGCGCGCCTGACCATCGATGACGAGCACCTCGATCACTATGCGGAGCAACTCAACGTCATCATCGAGTCGGTGGCCCGTGTGAGCGAGGTCGCCGGAGACGATGTGCCCGCAACCTCGCACCCCCTGCCGCTCATCAACGTCATGCGCGCAGATGTGCAGCGGCCGGGCCTGACCAATGCCGAGGCGCTGTCCAATGCGCCCGCGCAGGAGCAGGGACGCTTCCGCGTTCCTCGCATCCTGGACGAGGAGTGACGATGACGGACCTCATCAAGCAGACTGCCCGCCAGCTCTCCGACCTGCTGAGGGCCGGCGACGTCAGTGCCCACGAAGTAGCGGTGGCGCACCTCGATCGCATCGCCGCAGTGGACGAGCGCGTACACGCCTTCCTGCATGTCGATCGTGAGTACACCTTGGCGCGGGCCGACCAAGTGGATGCCAAGCGTGCCTCTGGCGCGGCTATGGGCGTGCTGGCCGGAGTGCCCCTGGCACTCAAAGATGTGCTCGCCATGAAGGGCCAACCCACGACCTGCGGTTCCCGCATGCTGGAGCATTGGCGCCCGCCCTACAACGCCACGGTCGTGGAGCGCTTGCACGCGGCCGACGTGGTCATCCTGGGCAAGACCAACATGGACGAGTTCGCCATGGGCTCCTCCACCGAGTTCAGCGCCTACGGTCCAACCCACAACCCGTGGGATCTCGACCGCATCCCGGGCGGTTCCGGGGGCGGCTCCGCCGCGTCACTGGCGGCCTTCGAGGCGCCGCTGGCCATCGGCACCGACACCGGCGGTTCCATCCGTCAGCCCGCGGCCGTCACCGGGACCGTGGGGGTGAAGCCGACCTATGGCGCGGTCAGCCGGTACGGGCTGGTGGCGCTCGCCTCATCGCTCGATCAGGCCGGCCCCTGCGCGCGCACGGTCGAGGACACCGCACTGCTGCACATGGCCATCGCGGGATACGACCCCAAGGACTCCACCAGCATCAACCAGCCGGTGGCTGACATGGTGGCTGCCGCACAGCGGCGCGATCTGCGCGGCATGCGCATCGGACTCGTCAAGGAGCTCAGCGGCCAAGGCTTCCAGGCTGGTGTGCGTCAGCGTTTCGAAGAGGCAGTCGCGCTCTACACCAGCCTCGGCGCAGACGTGGTGGAGGTCTCCTGCCCCTCGTTTGACTACGCGCTGGCGGCTTACTACCTCATCCTCCCCAGTGAAGCTTCCTCCAACCTGGCCAAATTCGACGGTATGCGCTACGGACTGCGCAGCGGCGACGACGGCGAGCACAGCGTGGAACAGGTCATGGGCCTGACCCGCGCGGCAGGCTTCGGTCCGGAGGTCATACGCCGCATCATGATCGGCACCTACGCCCTGTCCAGCGGCTACTACGACGCCTACTACGGCTCGGCCCAGAAGGTGCGCACGCTCATCCAGCGTGATTTCAACGCCGCCTTCACCACCTGCGATGTGCTCATCTCGCCCACCGCCCCCACCACCGCCTTCAAGATAGGCGAGAAGCTCGACGACCCGCTCGCCATGTACCTCAATGACATTGCCACCATCCCGGTGAACCTCGCCGGTAACTGCGGCATGTCGCTGCCAATCGGCCTGGCGCCGGAGGACGGCTTGCCCGTCGGCCTGCAGATCATCGCCCCCATCAACGGCGACGACAGGCTCTACCAGGCAGGTGGCGCGCTGGAAGCTGCCCTGCACGCGCAATGGGGTCATCACATCCTCGAGGAGGCACCCGCACTATGAGCAAGACCGCCCTCCTCATGGATTTCGACCAGGCGCTCGAGCGCTTCGATCCCGTACTCGGCCTCGAGGTGCACGTCGAACTGTCGACCAACACCAAGATGTTCTGCTCCTGCTCCACCACCTTCGGTGGCGAGCCCAACACCCAGGTGTGCCCGGTGTGTCTGGGCCTGCCCGGAGCGCTGCCCGTGGTCAACGAGAAGGGTGTGGAGGCTGCCATCCGTATCGGCCTTGCGCTCAACTGTGAGATCGCGGAGTGGTGCCGCTTCTCGCGCAAGAACTACTTCTACCCGGACATGCCGAAGAACTTCCAGACCTCGCAGTATGACGAGCCCATCGCCTTCAACGGCTACCTCGATGTCGCGGTCCCGACCGACGAGGGCGTGATGCCCTTCCGCGTCCTCATCGAGCGTGCGCACATGGAGGAGGACACTGGTAAGGCGCTGCACCAGGGCGGTGCCACCGGCCGTATCCATGGCGCCGACTACTCGCTGCTCGATTACAACCGGGCCGGTATCCCTCTCATCGAAATCGTCACCAAGCCCATTGTCGGTGCCGGCAGGTATGCGCCCGAGGTGGCCAAGGCCTATGTCGCGGCCTTGCGAGAACTCGTGAAGTCGCTCGACGTCTCCGACGTGCGCATGGATCAGGGCTCGCTGCGATGCGACGTCAACCTTTCACTGCGCCCCACGCCCCAGGACAGGTTCGGCACGCGCACCGAGACCAAGAACGTTAACTCCCTGCGTTCGGTGGAGAGAGCCGTCCGCTACGAGGTCCAGCGCCAGGCTGTGATCCTCACCGACGGCGGCAAGATCATCCAGGAAACCCGTCACTGGCATGAGGACACCGGGCTCACCACCGCCGGGCGCGTCAAGGAGGAGGCGGAGGATTACCGCTACTTCCCGGAGCCCGATCTGGTGCCGATCGCGCCTTCGCGGGAATGGGTTGAACAATTGCGTGCCTCGCTGCCCGAGAACCCGGCCCTGCGCCGCGCGCGTCTGCAGGCCGAGTGGGGCATCACCGATCACGACATGGCTTCGGTGGTGAACGCAGAGGCGCTTGATCTGGTGGAAGCAACCATCGCCGCAGGCGCCGACCAGGCGGCAGCGCGCAAGTGGTGGCTGGGCGAGCTCTCGCGTATCGCCAATGAACGCGGGCTGGGTCTGGAGGAACTCGCCATCACACCGGCCCATCTGGCCCGCATAGAGGCGCTCATCGCCGATGGTGCGCTCAATGACAAGCTGGCTCGCTCCGTCATCGAGGGGGTGCTTGCGGGCGAGGGCGAAGTGGATGCGGTCATCGCAGGCCGCGGTCTGGCACTCGTCTCCGACGACGGCCCCCTGCTCGCCGCCATCGACGCAGCCCTGCAGGCGCAACCGGATGTGGCCGAGAAGATCGCTGCGGGCAAACTTGCGGCCGCCGGTGCCGTCGTCGGTGCGGTCATGAAGGCCACGCGTGGCCAGGCTGACGCGGCCAAGGTGCGAAGGCTGCTCTTCGAGAGGCTGGGCGTCAGCGAGTGACGCTGCCGAGCGCTGCGTTCACACGTGTCGCGGGTTCTCCCGCGTACGCGTGGAACGGCGTGGAGATCGGTACGCCCGTGGTCTTCCTGCACGGCTTCGGCGATATGGCGGAGTGCTGGTTCGGCCTCGTCAATCGCCTGCAGTTGCAGCAGCCGGTGTACCTGCTGGATGCGCCGGGTCACGGGCAATCGCCGGTCGACCACGCGCTGCACTACATCGAGCACACCGTGGAGCGGGCCGCTTCCTTCGTGCGCGCCTTGCAGCAACCGGTGTTGCTGGTCGGACACTCCATGGGGGCGCTGGAGGCCATGTACCTCGCCGGCGATCTCGCCGATCAGGTGCAGGGCATTGTGCTCGAGGACCCTCCCATGGCCCGTGACCTCACGCCATGGCGTGACCCCGCGCTCTTCGCCGGCCTCTTCGGCTTCCTGCACTCCATGCGCACCCAGGACTTCGCGGAGGCCGTGGCACGTGCACGCCGTGAGAAGCCGCACTGGGATGACATCGAGTACGAGCCATGGGTGCGGAGCAAGCAGATCGTCGACGTGCGCGTCCGCGACCACTTCGCCATCCACCGTGAACCCATGGAGACCACCTGGGGGCGCATCCACTGCCCGGTGCTGCTGCTCACCGGAGCGCCGGCGCGTGGTGCCATCATCGAAGCCGATGCGGCGGCCTGGGCGCAGCAGCAGTGCCCGAGCTTGCGGGTTGCGCATTTCCCGGACGCCAGCCACGACATCCGTCGCGACCTCGCCGCCGCGGTGGCTCCGGTCATCCGAGCATTCCTGGCGGAGTGCAGTTCGGGGACGGTCAGTGATCCCACCGGCACCGGGGTTGCCCAGGCATGAGCGGCGCCATCATCACGCCCCGACTGGAACTGCATCACCTGCGTCCCGCGGACTATGAAGCGCTGGCCATCGATCGCAGGGACCAGCGGCCCTGGAGTGAATGCGGGATCACCAATCCCTACCGCTGCCTGGAGGAGCCCGGCAGTCCCTTCCACTATCGCCTGCCCCTGCTTCGACGGGATGCCGCGCTGGCGCCACTCCTGCTGCGCGTGGCCGTACTCCGTGAGGAGCGCATCATCATCGGCCATGCCGGCTTCCACGGCGCCATCGATGCGGACGGCATGATCGAGATCGGCTTCAGCGTGGTGCCCGAATATCGGGACCAGGGCTACGGCAAGGAGATCCTGCACGGCATGTGGCAGTGGGTATGTGCAAGCTCCGCGGTGCGGACCCTGCGCTACACGGTGAGCCCCGACAACCTGCCCTCACAGCACATTGTCCGCGCGCTGGGCTTCACCCATCGGGGTGTGCAGATCGATGAGGAGGACGGACCGGAGGACATTTACGAGATGTCGGTCGAGGAGTACCGCCAGCGCCACCCCTCCCTGCTCTGCCCGTAGAGGTTGGTAGCGCGTGGGGTCGCGTGGTTCCAACCATCATGCCGGACAACCACAGCAGGATTCCGGATGCGCAGGCGCCCCTCATCGGTGATGCCGAATCGCGCCCCGCCTATCGGCTCGCTGCTGTCTGCCACCGACTGCACTCCTGAGATGGGCGCGTGCAATCCGAGGCCCTTCGCCCGCTGTAGGTCCGCCGCGGAATCCGGCACAGTAGGGATGTGGATCTCATCGCCCTGCCGTCGTACATCCGTGAGGCACTGCCTGCGGACCTGCCCCAGCTGGTGGAACTAGATGAGCTGGGCAGCCTCGCTGACGAGCAGTTCGCCGAGGTCACCTTCTATGTGCGTGCCTATTACGCGGGCTATCGCGAGGGCGCCCTCATCGCACGCATGCCGCGGCTCAAGGTGATCCAGACGCTCACCGCGGGTGTCGACGATGTGCTGCCCTTCCTGCCGCACGGCGTGACACTCTGCAACGCGGCCGGCGTGCACGATGCATCAACAGCGGAACTCACGGTGGGCCTCATGATCGCCATGCAGCGTGGCTTCCATGAATACCGCGATCGCCAGCACCGGGGGGAGTGGCGCCACGAATTCCGCCCCGCACTCGCCGATTCCCGGGTGCTCATCATCGGTGCCGGGCACATTGCCACCGCCATTACCCGGCGTCTGGCGCCCTTCGAGGTGCAGGTGGACCGGGTTGCTCGCAGCGCACGCACCGATGCACTGGGCGTGGTGCACGATCTGAGCGAACTGCATGCGCTGTTGCCGCTCGCGGACATCGTCTCTGTCATCATCCCGCTCACCCCGGATACCGAGGGTCTGGTGGATGCCGCCTTTCTGGCGCGCATGAAGCCAGGCGCCTTGCTGGTGAATACCGCGCGCGGCAGAGTGGTCGACACGCAGGCCCTGCTCGACGCGCTGCACAGCGGGCACATACGGGCGGCACTCGACGTCACCGATCCCGAACCGCTGCCGGCCGGGCATCCCTTGTGGTCAGCGCCCAACTGTTTCATCACGCCCCACATCGGTGGCGACACCGCGGCCTTCCTGCCCCGCGGACGCGCACTGGTGGCCGATCAGCTGCGCCGCTGGGCGCGTGGCGAGGCCCTGCGCAATGTGGTGGCGGGCCCGACTATTTGAGCAGTTGCCGCGCCATCACCAGGCGCTGGATCTGGTTGGTGCCCTCGTAGATCTGGGTGATCTTGGCATCCCGCATGTAACGCTCGGCGGCGAAGTCCTTGACGTAGCCGGCGCCACCCAGCAACTGCACGGCATCCGTGGTGACGCGCATGGCCACATCGCTCGCATGGCACTTGGCGGCAGCACCGAAGAAGGTGAGATCGTCGTCCTCCCGCTCCGACTTGGCAGCAGCCACGTAGATCAGTTGACGCGCGGATTCCAGAGCCATGGCCATGTCTGCCAGCATGAACTGCACACCCTGGAATTCCGACACCGCCTTGCCGAACTGCCGGCGTTCCTTGGTGTACGAGATGGCGAGATCAAGCGCCGCCTGGGCCACGCCCACAGCCTGGGCACCGATGGTGACGCGCGTGTGATCGAGCGTACGCAGGGCCAGCTTGAGGCCCTGGCCGGGTTTCCCGATCATGCGCTCAGCGGGGATACGGCAGTTGACGAAATGCAGCTCACTGGTGGGTGAACCCTTGATGCCGAGTTTGCGCTCGGCCGGCCCCACATCGAAGCCGGCGTCCTCCTTCTCCACCACGAAGGCCGAGATGTTGGCGCCTCGGCGGCCCTCGGGATCGGTTACTGCGAAGACGGTGAAGAGATCGGCCACCAGCGCATTGGAGATCCAGGCCTTGGTACCGTTGAGCACGTAGTCGTCTCCGTCAGGCAGGGCCCGCGTGCGCATGGACGCCGTGTCCGATCCCGCCTCCCGCTCCGAGAGTCCGTAGGCGAACAGCTTCTCGCCGCGTGCCACCGGGCCGAAGTAGGCCTGCTTGAGGGCCTCCGTACCCTCGAACATGATGGGCAGCGTGCCTAGTTTGTTCACGGCCGGAATCAGTGAACTGGCCATGCAACCACGCGCTACCTCCTCGATCACAATGCAGGTGGCCAACGCGTCGGCGCCGGCACCGCCGTACTCCTCGGGGATGTGCGGCGCATGGAAATCGGATGCCACCAGGGCCTCATAGGACCTGTGCGGGAAGGTGCTCGTCTCATCGGCTTCCGCCGCGTTCGGTGTCACCTTGTCGCGCACCACTTCGCGCACCGCTTCACGCAGCGCCTCATGCTCCTCGCCCAGCGTGAAGAGCGGGAATTCGCTCACCGTCGTCTCCTGTCCATTGCCTTGTCGGATGTCCTGCTGTGTTCCGGAACCATGCTTGCGCGTGGCTTACACCGTTGCGTAGTTGTAGAAGCCCTGTCCGGACTTGCGGCCGAGCAGCCCGCTCTCGACCATGCGACGCAGGATGGGTGGCGGCGCGTAGAGCGGTTCGCGGTACTCGTCGAACATGGCGTCGGCGATAGCTGCGCAAGTGTCGAGTCCGATGAAGTCCGCCAGCGTGAGCGGCCCCATGGGGTGCGCGCAGCCGACGGTCATGGCGGTGTCGATGTCCGCCGCGGTGGCGAAGCCCGCCTCGAACATGCGCATGGCACTCAACAGATAGGGCATGAGCAAGGTGTTCACGATGAAGCCGGCGCGGTCCGTGGTGCGCACGACGGTGCGCCCCAGGCCGACACGCGCGAAATCCTCAGTGGCCGTGAGCGTCTCCGGGGAGGTGAGGGCCGAAGGCACGATCTCCACCAACGGCATCACCGGCACGGGCTGGAAGAAGTGGAGGCCGATGATGCGGTCCTGCGCTTGCGTTCCCGCTGCGATGCGGGCGATGGGGATGGAGCTGGTGTTGGTGGCCAGGATGGTGCCAGCGTGCCGGGTGAGTTCAGCCAGCTGTAGGAACACCCGGCGTTTGGCATCGAGACTCTCGGTGACGGCTTCCAGGATGAAGGTGGCCTCAGCCAACCGCGTCCAGTCGGTGCCCACCGTGATGCGTGCCTGTGCCGCTGCGCCTGTTTCCGCGCTGAGCTTGCCCCGCGCTATCCCGCGCTCCAGTGACGATTCGATTCGTCGCACGGCAGCTGCCACCGCTTCGGGCTGCTCGACCACCGCCACCTCGTAGCCGTGCCTGGCGCAAACCTCGGCAATACCCGCACCCATCTGACCGCCGCCGACGATCCCGATCATGGGCCGCCTCCTCTACCCGCCCTTCGTACCGCATCGGCAGCCCAGGGGGAAGGGTTCACCGCTCGGCTTCGCGAAGCGATGCCTGACGGACGGGGAGCGGTGTGGGCACTGCAATTGGGCGATCGGCGGCGATACGCTCCCTAGCGTTCACAGGGACGCCAGACACCACAGTGTCGAAGCGGCCCGGTGTGCAGGACTCAGGCAATCCGAGAGGAACTCTTGCGATGGCTCCAGATGTCGCAACCACGACGCCCGACGTCGACGCGCCCTTCAGCGTCATGGGTGCAGACGGCCACCTGCTGGTGCCGGACACCACTGACTTCGGTGAACCCCTGGACGTGCTGACGCGTCGGCTGTACCGCGACATGGCGCTCGCCCGCCGCTTCGACCAGGAAGCCTTCGCGCTGCAGCGGCAAGGCGAACTCGCGCTCTGGCTGCTCTGCACCGGGCAGGAGGCGGCCCAAGCCGGATCCATCCGCGCTATCCGCGACACCGACTTCGTGTTCCCCAGTTACCGCGAGCACACCGCGGCCATCGCGCGAGGCGTAACGGTTGCGGAGATGCTGCCACTCTGGCGCGGCACCGCGCAGAGTTCCTGGTCGCCCTCTGACTACCGCTTCAACATCTACACCTTGGTGCTCGGTACGCAGATGCTCCATGCCGTCGGCTACGCCATGGGTGTTCGCCTCGACGGCAGCGACGAGATCGTCATGGTCTACGTGGGTGACGGTGCTATGAGCGAGGGCGACTCCAGTGAGGCACTCAACTGGGCGGCCACCATGCAGGCGCCCATCCTGTTCATGGCACAGAACAACGGTTGGGCCATCTCAACACCGAACGCCAAGCAGTTCAAGGCTCCGCTGCATACGCGGGCTCGCGGCTTCGGACTCGATTCCTATCTCGTCGACGGCAATGACGCGCTGGCGGTTCACCTCACGGTCCGCGAGGCCGCGGCCCGGGTGCGCGCTGGCGGTGCACCCGCCTTCGTGGAGGCCATCACCTACCGAATCGGTGGTCACAGCACCTCCGATGATCCCTCGCGCTATCGCGACGATGCCGAACTGCAATCATGGATCGCGCGCGACCCCATCGCCCGCCTGCGTCGCTGCATGGAGCTCGAGGGTCTGGCCGACGACGCCTTCTTCGACCGGGTGGCAGCCGAGGCCGAGACCCTGGCCGCGGAGATCCGATCCGTGTGCGTGGCCCTTGACCCCGTGCCCCTCTCCTCCCTCTTCCGCAATACCTTCGTCACGGAAACCCTTGCGCTGCAGCGCGAACGTGAGGAGCACGAGGAGTTCCAGGGGTCCTTCGAATGACCAACCTGAACATGGCCAAAGCCCTCAATGCCGCCCTCCGCAGCTCCCTGGCCGACGACCCCAAGGTGCTGCTCATGGGCGAGGACATCGGCACCCTGGGGGGAGTCTTCCGGGTGAGTGATGGCCTGGCCAAGGAGTTCGGCGCGCATCGCGTCATTGATACACCGATCTCTGAGTCGGCCATCGTCGGTACCGCCATCGGTCTGGCCCTGCGCGGTTATCGGCCGGTGTGCGAGATCCAGTTCGATGGCTTCGTGTACCCGGCCTTCGACCAGATCGTGGCCCATCTGGCCAAACTCCGCGGACGCAGTGGCGGACGCCTGCGTGTGCCCGTCACCATCCGCATCCCCTTCGGCGGTGGCATCAAGGCCATCGAGCACCACAGCGAATCCAATGAGGCCTACTTCGCCCATACCGCCGGCCTGCGCGTGGTGGTGTGCTCGTCGCCGGGCAGCGCGTACGACATGCTGCGTGCTGCCATCGCCAGCGATGATCCGGTCATCTTCTACGAGCCCAAGCGTCTGTACTGGGACAAGGAGGAGGTCGACCTCGCGCATGCTCCGCTGGCCTCGGTGCTCGATGCGGCCGTGGTGCTGCGGGCGGGGACCGATGCCACCATCGTCACCTACGGTCCCACGACGCGTGTGGCGCTGGCCGCGGCGAATATCGCGCAGCAGGAGGGTCGCTCCCTGGAGGTCATCGACCTGCGTTCGCTGTCGCCGATCGACATCGACCTCGTCAACGCCTCAGTGCGGAAAACGGGCAGGGCCGTGGTGTTGCACGAGGCTCCCACCTTCCTGGGCCTGGGTGCGGAAGTTGCTGCTCAGATCAGTCACGACTGCTTCTACTCGCTGCAGGCACCGGTGCAGCGTGTCGGCGGTTACAACCTGCCCTACCCGCATTCCGGCGTTGAGGACGAGTACCTCCCCGACGTCGATCGCCTGCTCGACGCCGTCGACCGTACCTTCGAGGAATGACATGGCCACTTCCACACATAGAGCCTTTCTGCTTCCCGACATCGGTGAGGGGCTGACGGAAGCGGAGATCATGCGTTGGCTGGTGGGGGTCGGCGATGCGGTGAGCGTGAACCAACCCATGGTGGAGATCGAGACGGCGAAGGCCGTGGTGGAACTGCCAAGCCCCTATGCAGGGACCGTCCTCGCACTGCACGTGGCCGAGGGCGACGTGGTCGCTGTCGGCAAGCCGATCTTCACCATCGATACGGGACCCGCCGGCGAATCCACGCCGATTGCTGAGGGTGAAGCACCGGACACCCGCGTGCTGGTCGGTGCTGGTCCCTCCGCGCATCGCACCACCAGGCGCGCACGGCGCGGCCCCTTGGCTGACGCGCTGGGAAGGCCGACGCAGGCAGCGCAGGTGCTGGCCTCGCCGCCCGTGCGCATGCTGGCTAGGCAGCTGGGTGTCGATCTGCATTCGCTGCGGCCGTCACATGGGGACGGCGTTATCCGCCGCGAGGAGGTTGTGGCCGCAGCCGCAACGGGTGCCAGCGCCGCCGTGTCGGTGACGGCAGTATCCGCACCGCCGCCTCCAGCCAACGATCCTCCGGG
>JAKAIC010000042.1 GCA_021814565.1 Actinomycetes bacterium
CTTTGACGGCCCCTTCACCGCCCAGCAGGCGCGACTGGCAGGCATCTCGCAGGACTCGCTGCGACATCGTGTCGCGGTCGGTGAGATCGTTCGCCTGCGGCGTGGTGTCTTCGCGCCCGCCCGTGAGCCCACTGCCTGCGATCGCATCACGTCGGCGATGCTTACCGCACCACCGGGAGCGGTGATTGCGGGTGATGCGACGGCCAGCCTGCTTGGCGTCCCCGTTCCGCACAGTCGCGAAATGCGGCGTGTGGATCTCTATGTGGCGCCTGGAACGCCACCGGGCGGGGGGAGACCGGAACCGGAGGTGCGCCTGCACTACGTGGACCTGCCCCTTGCGCAGAGGGCGACCTTGCGGGGCCTGACGGTTACCAGCGTCGCGCGCACGGCAATCGACGTCAGCCGGGGGGCCAGCTTCGAACGCGCGCTCATCGCCATCGACCATGCGCGACGCCGGGGTGTGCCGTTGCGTGAACTCTATGACGCTCGCTACGCCGCCTCGGGGCTGCGAGGAATTGCGGTCCTGGATGATGCTCTTCGCGAATGCGATCCGCTGGCCGAGTCGCCGCTGGAGTCGCTCAGCAGGGGCGTGATGCTGCGTGCTGGAGTCTCCCGTCCGCGATTGCAGGAGCAAGTGCAGGGGAGGAGCGGGGAGTGGTATCGGGTCGACTTCTTGTGGCCACAGTTCCGCGTGATCGGTGAGGCCGACGGCCTGGGCAAGTACTCGGGCAGTGATTCAGTCTTCGACCCGGCCCAAGCACAACGAGCCTTCGCGCGCGAGAAGCGGCGAGAGGACGACCTGCGTGCGGCGGGCTTCATGGTGGTGCGTTGGACGTGGCATCAGTTGGTGCAGGCTCCTTCACAGGTCATGTCAGAGCTGCGCGCCCGCCTCCGTTGAACAGCCGACGGCTCCTTTGTGGGGCCTTCGCGCTAGCTGAAGGCCCCACAAAGGAGCCGTCGCGGGCGTCGGTAGGCTTGGCTGGTGATACGAGGCGACGGTCGGCTTTCCCACGAGTTGCTGCCCGGTGAGAAGGGCCCGCAGGATGCCTGCGGCGTGTTCGGTGTATGGGCGCCTGGCGAAGAAGTGGCCAAGCTCACCTACTACGGCCTCTATGCACTGCAGCACCGCGGCCAGGAGTCGGCTGGCATCGCCGCCAGCGACGGCCATCGCATCCTGGTCTTCAAGGAGATGGGCCTGGTCTCGCAGGTCTTCAACGAGAACACCCTGGCCATGCTCACCGGCCACATCGCGGTCGGCCACACCCGCTACTCCACCACCGGTTCCAGTGTCTGGCAGAACGCCCAGCCAACCTTCCGTTCCACTGCCACCGGCCACCTTGCGCTGGGACACAACGGCAATCTCGTGAACACCCATGAATTGCGCGATCTGCTGGCTGCCATGAACGACGAGTTGGGCGTGCTGCCCGGCACCGAGGACACCTCAGCGGCCTCCACTGACACCGAGATCCTCACGGCCCTGCTGGCTGCGCATCCGGACCGCACGGTCGAGGAATCGGCCAGGGTCGAGCTGCCGCGGGTCAAGGGCGCATTCTCGCTGGTATTCATGGACGATCACACGCTGTACGCGGCCCGCGACCCGCAGGGCGTGCGGCCTCTGGTGCTGGGACGACTGGAGCGCGGCTGGGTGGTGTCCAGCGAAACCTCCGCACTGGACATCGTGGGCGCCAGTTTTGTGCGCGAGATCGAACCCGGTGAGTTGCTCGCCATAGACGAGCACGGTCTGCGCTCCACCAAGTTCGCAGAGCCAGAGCCCAAGGGCTGCCTCTTCGAATTCGTGTACTTGGCACGTCCCGACTCAGTCCTATCCGGCCACACCGTGCATGCGGTGCGCACCGAGATCGGTCGGCGGCTGGCCAAGGAGCATCCCGTCGAGGCGGACCTCGTCATCCCTGTGCCGGAATCAGGCACGCCGGCGGCCGTGGGCTACGCACAGGCCTCGGGCATCCCCTTCGCGCAGGGCATCATCAAGAACGCGTACATCGGCCGCACCTTCATCCAGCCCTCGCAGACCATTCGCCAGTTGGGTATCCGGCTCAAGCTCAACCCGCTGCGAGAAGTGATCCACGGCAAGCGTCTGGTGGTGGTGGACGACTCCATTGTCAGGGGCAACACCCAGCGCGCCATCGTTCGCATGCTTCGCGAAGCAGGTGCCGCGGAGGTGCATGTGCGCATCTCCTCGCCGCCCGTTGTGTGGCCCTGCTTCTACGGCATCGACTTCGCAACGCGTGCCGAGCTGATCGCCACCAGCATGTCGCCGGAGCAGATCTGTCGCTCCATCAATGCCGATTCGCTGGGCTTCGTGTCGCTGGAACAACTGGTGGTGGCGACCGGAATGGCGCGCGAGAGTTTCTGCCGCGCCTGCTTCGATGGCGTGTATCCCATTCCGCTGCCCTCCGCCGAGAAGCTCGGCAAGTACTCACTCGAGACCCCGGTGAGGCTCAACCATGAATGACACCACGTACGCAGCTGCTGGCGTCGACGTTGAGGCGGGGGAGCGCGCCGTTTCGCTCATGAAGGACGCGGTTCGAGCCGCGCAGCGTCCCGAGACGGTGGGCGACTTCGGCGGCTTCGCCGGCATGTTCGATGCTTCCGCGCTCACCAGGTACCAGCGTCCGCTGCTGGCCACCTCCACTGACGGCGTCGGCACCAAGGTTGCCGTGGCCAGGGCAATGCAGGTGCACAACACGGTGGGCATCGACCTGGTCGCCATGGTGGTCGACGATCTGGTGGTCGTCGGCGCCGAGCCCCTGTTCATGACCGATTACATTGCCTGCGGACGCGTGGTGCCGGACACCATTGCCGCCATCGTGAGCGGCATCGCCGAAGGCTGCAAGCGCGCAGGCGTGGCCCTGCTCGGTGGCGAGACCGCTGAACACCCCGGCCTCATGGACCCCGACGAGTACGACATCGCCGGTGCCGGTACCGGTGTCGTGGAAGCCACGGCCCTGCTGGGCGCAGAGCGCGTCCGCAGCGGCGACATGGTCATCGCCATGCGCTCAAGTGGCCTGCACTCCAATGGCTACTCGCTGGCCCGCTACGTCCTGCTCGGCGAAGCGGGCCGGAATGCCGGCCTGACGCTGGACCGTCACGTTGATGCGCTGGGCCGCACCCTGGGCGAGGAGTTGCTCGAGCCCACGCGCATCTACGCCCTGGACTGCCTGGACCTCATGACGGCGGCCGAGGTGCGGGTTTTCTCACATGTGACAGGCGGCGGCCTGGCTGCCAATCTGGCGCGGGTGCTGCCGGCGACCATGGCCGCGGATATCGACCGCACCAGCTGGACGCCGCAGGCCATCTTCGGGCTCATCGGCGAACTGGGCCACGTGCAGCGCCGGGAACTTGAGCGCACGCTGAATCAGGGCATCGGCATGTTCGCTGTGGTCTCCGCCGACACCGCGTCCGTGGCGCTGGCGCGTCTGCAGTCCCGCGGGCTTGAGGCCTGGGTGGCGGGCAGCATTCGCGATCGTCGCGAGGGTGAGCGTGGTGACGCCGAAGCCAAGGGCGGCAAGGGCGGCGCAGTAAGCCTGGTGGGGGACCACCCGCTCGCCTGAGGGCGTCACAACCAGGGCGTCGACCTCACGATCGACGCCCTCGCTGCAAGGACATGTTCCCTAGCGGCGGTCTTGGTCGTCCGCATCGACGACCTCATCGTCATCCGCAGCGTCCTCGTCGATCCAGTCGGCGTACTTGTCCTCATCCGCCTCATCTTCGGGGAAGTCGGAATGCGGGTGTAACGCCCGTTCCGCAGAAAGTTCCGCTGCCAGCCGATCGAGGTCCGTGTCCGGCCCGCCGTACTTCAACTCGCGGGCTACCTTCTGCTGCTTTGCCTTGGCCCGGCCGCGCCCCATGGCTCAGCCCCCTCGCTCGTGCATGAATGTTCATTTCGTCGTGCGCGAAGAATATCCGTTTTGCAGGATGTCGTCATTCGACGGCGATGAGGCAAATGTCCCCATTGGTGGAAATTGCCCCTTTGGCCCTTGGTTCGGAGGACTTGGGCTGGCACACTCCCTAAGCAGTGCACACCCCCGGTGGGGTGCCGGGCGCTCGTGGGGAGGTGGCCGATGGCAAGGGATCCCGAACGCTTGCTGACGCCGCGTGAGGTTGCGGCCATGTTCCGGGTCGATCCCAAGACCGTGACGCGTTGGGCGCAAGCCGGGAAACTGCAATATGTACGCACCCTGGGTGGCCACCGCCGCTACCGCGCAACCGATGTGGAAGCGCTACTGGGCGGCGAGTCCGGGACCAGCTTGCCGCACGCCATCTGACCGATTGGCCGCGCTTCGCAGCCTTCCCCTAGGATTGCGCCGCTTCGGCCAGGTAGCTCAGTTGGTACGAGCGTCCGCCTGAAAAGTGGAAGGTCGGCGGTTCGACCCCGCCCCTGGCCACCGAGCGATCTGACGGCCCGCCTCGGCGGGCCGTCGGTGTTCCTGCAGCATCGCACCCGCGCGGCCCCGGAGGATCCGGCGCCTGCCCTCGACACGAACGCGGCCGATAGTGTTGGCCGGTCTGCGAAGGGAGGCTCGCGTGTACCTCAAGAGCCTCACCCTGCGCGGATTCAAGTCCTTCGCATCGTCCACCACTCTGGAGTTCGAGCCAGGTGTGACGGCCGTCGTCGGGCCCAACGGCTCCGGCAAGTCCAATGTCGTTGACGCCCTGGCCTGGGTCATGGGCGAACAGGGCGCCAAGTCGCTGCGTGGCGGCAAGATGGAGGACGTGATCTTCGCCGGAACGTCGGGGCGTCCACCGCTTGGTCGTGCCGAGGTCATCCTCACCATCGACAACGCCGACGGTGCGCTCCCCATCGAGTACGCCGAAGTCACCATCTCGCGCATCATGTTCCGCAACGGCGGCTCGGAATATGCGATCAACGGCACCGCCTGCCGGCTGCTGGATGTACAGGAACTGCTCAGTGATTCCGGCATCGGCCGGGAGATGCACGTCATTGTCGGCCAGGGCCAGCTCGATGCCATCCTGCATGCCACTCCCGAGGAGCGGCGGGGCTTCGTCGAGGAAGCGGCGGGCGTCCTCAAGCATCGCAAGCGCAAGGAGAAGGCGCTGCGCAAGCTGGAGGCCATGCAGTCCAACCTCACGCGTGTCCAGGACCTCACCACCGAGCTCCGACGCCAACTCACGCCGCTGGGCAAGCAGGCCGAGGTGGCGCGCCGGGCCCAGGTGATCCAGACCGATCTCCGCGACTCCCGCTCCCGGCTGCTTGCCGACGACCTGCTGCAGCTGCGCGCCAGCCTCGCGGCCGAGGTTGCGGACGAGACCGCGCTGCGGGAGCGACGAGAAGCCGTGGAAAGCGCCCTCGCCGACGTCCAAGCACGAGAGGCGGTCATCGAAGCCGAACTGCAGGCCGATGCCCCGCTGGTGTCCACCGCCCAGGACACCTGGTTCCGGCTCTCCAGCCTGCGCGAGCGCTTGCTGGGGACCGCGTCGCTGGCGGCAGACCGTGTGCGCGTGCTCACGCCGGAAGAGGATGAGGTCAAGGGGCGCGACCCGGAGGAGCTCGACGCTGAGGCCCGTGCGGCTCGCACGCAAGAACTCGACCTGCACCGTCAGGTCGAAGCCGACCGCGCCTTGCTCGCAGTCGCCGTGCGGCTGCGTGCAGAGGCCGAAGCCGCTCTCGCCACGGAGACCCGCCGTATCGCGGATGCAGAACGTGCCGCCGCCGATCGTCGCAATGGTCGTACCCAGCTTCTGGGGCAGGTGGAGACGGCGCGCCAACGCATCGAGGCGCGCGATGCCGAACGCGCGCGAATCGGCGCGCAGATCGCCGACGCGCAACAGCGCGCACTCAAGGCCAAGCAGGACTTCGCCGCGCTGGAGTCGCAGGTCGCGGGCATCACCGTCGGCGAGGCCGGCCTAGATGACGCCCATGAAGCGGCGCTCCACGCACTTGCCGACGCGCAGGCTGCGCTTGAGGCCCTGCGCGCCCAGGACGCGGAGCGCGATCGCGAACGTGCGGGCTTGGAGGCCCGCGCGGAGGCGCTGTCCATGGCGCTGTCCCGCCAGGACGGCGGCGCCAATGTGCTCGCGGCGAGTGCCCAGATCTCCGGAGTGCTGGGCTCGCTGGCGGCGCTGGTGCAGGTTCGAAGTGGTTATGAAGCGGCCATCGCGGTGGCGCTGGGTGACGCAGCCGATGCCGTTGCGGTGCAGGACCTCGACGGCGCCATCCGCGCCATCGAGCACCTGCGCGATGGCAACGCCGGTCGCGCCACCATCCTGCTGGCGAGTGCCAACGAGTTGGGCGGGGACCAACTCACCCACCGCCTCCCCGATGATCACATTGCGGCAGTCGATGTCGTCGACGCGCCGTCGAGCGTGCGCAGTGCCGTACGTAACCTGTTGCGCGGGGTGGTCATCGTTCCGGACCTGGCAGCAGCGCGCTCCATCGTGCGCGAGCGCCCCTCGATCATTGCGGTCACGCGTGGTGGCGATCTGCTGTCGCGCACACGAGTGGCCGGCGGCTCGCAGCATGCGCAGAGCCTGCTCGAGGTGCAATCAGCGCTGAGTGAGGCCAGGACCCAGCTGGAGGCGGTGCTCCGCCATCGCGAAGCCCTGCGATTCGAGCTGGCGGCTGCGCAGGAGCGAGTGCATGCTGCGGAGGTCGACGTCGAAGGTACGTTGGCCTCGCTCCACGAATCCGACGCCACCATGGCGGCAGTGGCTGAACAACTGGGGCAGTTCGGCTCCATCTCGCGGGCAGCCAGTGCGGAGAGCGAGCGCCTGCAGCGTGCACTCGAAGCCTCCAGCCAGGCCCGCGAATCCGACCTCGCCACTCTGGCTGATCTCGAGCGCCGTCTGGCGGACCTCGACGCCGCACCACTGGACGAGAACCCGGACACCAGCCAGCGTGATGGACTGCTGGTGGGTCTGGAGGCAGCACGCGCCTCCGAGGTCGAGTCGCGGCTCGCCGTGCGCACCGGCGAAGAGCGGCACCGCGCAACTGCCACCCGTGCCGAAACCCTTGAGCGCGCGGCGCGTGACGAACGGGAATCACGTCGACGTGCCGCGGAACGCCGCGAACGCCGGGCCCGTGAAGCTGCCACCGCCGCCGCCGTCCTCTCCGCCGCCCGCTACGTGCTCTCGCACCTCGAGGTGTCGCTGAACAGTGCCGGCGAGGCCCGCGCGTGTGCCGAGCAGCAACGCGCGGCGCGTGACCACGAGCTGGCCACCCTGCGCACGCGTGGACGCGAGTTGTCCGCGGAGCTCGAGGGCCTGGTGGACTCCGTGCACCGCGATGAGATGGCGCGCGCTGAACAGCGCATGCGCATCGAGACCATGGAGAACCGTGCGCTTGAGGAACTCGGCATCGACGCGGACACCCTGATCGCCGAATTCGGCCCCGACCAGTTGGTGCCGCCGTCACCGCCTGCCCCCGGCGATGAGGTCGATCCCAACGCGCCGGAGCCTCAGCCCTACCCATACCTGCGTGCGCAGCAGGAGAAGCGCTTCAAGACGGCGGAGCGAGCGCTCAATCTTCTGGGTCGCGTGAACCCGCTTGCGCTCGAGGAGTACGCGGCCCTCGAGGAACGTCACCGCTTCCTCAACGAGCAGCTTGACGACCTCAAGCGCTCACGCGCCGATCTGCAGACCATCATCCGCGACGTCGACGATCGCGTGCAGCAGGTGTTCGCGGAGGCCTTCGCGGACACCGCACGCGAGTTCGAACTCATCTTCAACCGCCTTTTCCCCGGTGGCGAGGGCCGCCTCATCCTCACCGAGCCTGAGCATCTGCTCACCACTGGCGTGGAGGTGGAAGCGCGACCGCCGGGCAAGAAGATCAAGCGCCTGTCGCTGCTGTCGGGTGGCGAGCGTTCGCTCACGGCGGTGGCCTTTCTGGTCGCGCTGTTCAAGGCCCGTCCCAGCCCCTTCTACGTCATGGACGAGGTGGAGGCCGCGCTCGACGACGTGAATCTGGGTCGCCTCATCGGCGTCATGGAGGAACTCAAGTCGTCCTCTCAGCTGATCATCATCACGCACCAGAAGCGCACCATGGAGATCGCCGATGCGCTGTACGGCGTCACCATGCGCGGCGATGGCGTTACACAGGTCATCAGCCAGCGCCTCGAACACTCCGATGAGGATGCGCACGTATGAACAGCCGCAGGATGACGGCCTGACATGGCCTTCCGATTCCGTCGTCGCCCGCAGCTGGACGAGACCCTGCCCGACGTCGATCAGGTCGTGGCCGAGGCCCTGGCAGCGGTCGTCCCTGGAGCCGACGCTGCCTCCACGTCGCCGTTGGTGACCGGCACTGCGGCCGCGCCGGCAGCGGAGACTGCGCAGGCACAGGTGCTGGGCCGCATGGGACGTTTGCGCCACCGGCTCAGCGGCGGCTTCGGACGCGGCCTGCTGGGCGTGCTCACCGGCGGATCCATCAGTGACGATGACTGGGATCATGCCGAGGCCCTTCTGCTGCAAGCTGATCTGGGACTCGAGGGCACCGAGCGCATACTGCGCGAGCTGAAGAAGGCGGTGCGCGAGCACGGCGACGTGGCCGGCGCGCTCAAGAGCCTGCTGTTGCGCGAGCTGCGCACCGACCGCTCACTGGATCTCGACCTCACCGGCGCACCCACCGTGATCATGGTGGTCGGCGTCAACGGAACCGGCAAGACCACGACTTGCGGCAAACTGGCTGCGCTGCTGGTGGGCCTCGACCAGCAGGTGGTACTGGCGGCGGCGGACACCTATCGTGCCGCGGCGGCCGAACAACTGGCCACCTGGGGCGCACGCACGGGTGCCCTTGTGATCCGCGGCGCCGAGCGGGGTGATCCGGCGTCGGTGGCCTTCGACGCGGTCGCGCGCGGCGTGGCCGATGGGGCGGATGTCGTGATCGTCGACACCGCCGGGCGCCTCCACACCAAGGTCGGGCTGATGGACGAGTTGGGCAAGGTAGGTCGCGTGATTGAGAAGCTGCGCCCCGTCGACGAGGTGCTCCTGGTGCTCGATGCCACTACCGGCCAGAACGGGTTGGTACAGGCGCGCGTGTTCGCGGAGGCCGTGCGGGTGACGGGCGTGGTGCTCACCAAGCTCGACGGCACCGCGAAGGGCGGCATCGTCTTCGCAGTGCAACGGGAACTGGGCGTGCCGGTGAAGTTTGTCGGCCTCGGCGAAGGCGCGGAGGATCTGGCGCCCTTCGACCCCGAGGTCTTCGTGGAGTCGCTCGTCAGCTAGCGGAGGCGGCCGGGAGTCGCAGGGTGAAGGTGGATCCCTCACCGGGCTCAGACCACACGACGCATTCACCGCCGTGCGAAGCGCAGATGTGCTTCACGATGGAAAGACCGAGGCCAGTGCCACCGGTGGCGCGACTGCGTGCCGGATCCACTCGGTAGAAGCGCTCGAAGATGCGCTCGCGATCACTCTCACTGATGCCGATGCCCTGATCGGTCACGCTGATCTCGACGAAACCGGCGGAGAGCCGACCGGAGACACTCACCCGGGTGTTCTCGGCTGAGTAGGCGATGGCGTTCGTCAGCAGGTTGCGCAGGGCGGTCACTAGCTGTTCCTCGTTCCCTTGCACCTGCAGTCGGTCGAAGTTGCCGACGATGAACGTGATTTCCCGTCGCTGCGCGATGAGCCGCACGCTGTCGACAGCCTCAGCCACGATGCGGCTCACGGGGATGGCATTGCCATGCACCGGATAGGCATCGGATTGCAGGCGCGAAAGATCGCTGAGGTCATTCACCAGGCGGCTCAGGCGCTCGGCCTCGGTGCGCATGCGATTGACGAATCGCTGCTGGGATATGACATCGTCGGAGGCCGACTTCACGGCCTCTGCCAGCAACAGCAGCGCGCCCACCGGAGTCTTGAGCTCGTGGGAGACGTTCACGATGAAGTCCCGACGCATGGCATCGACGCGCATGGCGTGGGAGACGTCCTCGATCAGCAGCGCGCACATGCGCTCGTTGAGTGGGCAGCTGCGCACCCGGATGAAGCGACTGGCGGCGCCAGGGACCGCCCCCCGCAGCTCGAGGTCAAGCTCGTGGGGCTTCTGGGTGCGGATGGCGTTGGTCACCAGGCGCCGGACGCCACGGTCGCCCAGGGTGCCGGTGCTGGCCAGGTTGAAGGCCCGCGCGCCTTCTGAGAGGTCCAGGATGCGGAAGTCGTCCAGCACTATCAGCCAGGCGTAGGGGAGCGCGTCGAGGATGGCGCGCGTCGAGGAATCGACGCTGGGTGCGGCATCCACGGTCATGCGCTCCAGCCTAGGCAACGCGATGCAACATGTGGGGGGATCGGGGTTGGCCGACGAGGGATTGCATGCGCCCTTCACGATCGGCGCCCCCCGCATTTCGGGTTCATTCACCTAACGTTTACCTGGATCGCGAATGATCCGTCGCACAGGAGGCAACACCATGCGCGAGCACTACCACGAGCAGCTGCAGGAAATCTCTGCCAACCTCATCGAAATGGTGAAGTTGACGGAGTCTGCCATGGAGCGCGCCACTCGCGCCCTCCTCAACTCCGACCTCTCGCTCGCCGAGGCCGTGATCTCCGACGACGCCAGACTGGACCTGTTGGCGCAACAGATCGAGGACCAGTGCGTGTCCATCGTCGCCCTGCAGCAACCGGTTGCCAGCGAGTTGCGCAACCTGGTGGGTGCCTTGCGCATGTCCGCCACCATCGAGCGCATGGGCGACCTGGCGGCACATATCGCCAAGCAGGCGCGCCTGCGTTACCCCAACGCCTCCTTCCCGACAGAGCTGCGCTCCACCTTCTCCATGATGGGCGCGCTGGCGACCTCAGGCGTGCAGAAGCTGGCCAGCGTGCTCGAGACCCGCGATCTCACCTTTGCGGCCGACATCGCCGCCAGCGATGAGGATATGAACAAGATGCACCGCGAGCTCTTCACCACGGTGCTCTCGCCCTCCTGGACCCATGGCGTGGAGGCGGCCATCGATGTCACCTTGCTGAGCCGCTACTACGAACGTTTCGCCGACCACTCAGTGGCCATCGCACGACGCATTGCCTACATCGTCACTGGTGACCTCCCCAGCAGGAGCCAGTTGGCGGAAAACGCCTGATCATGAGCGACGCTGCAGTGCAGCCGCGGGAGATCACCACCTCACCGCGCCCCTCCGACCGGGTGTTCCGCGGCATCGTCACCGCAGGCGGGCTCACCTCGCTCGTGGTGCTGGCGCTCATCGCCATCTTCCTCTACGTGAAGTCCCATGCGGTGTTTACGACCTTCGGCTGGCACTTCATCACCGATGCCAACTGGACGCCCGACGACTCGGTGAAGATGTCGACCGGTCACTACGGCATCGGCGCCATGCTCGTCGGCACGCTCATCACGTCGGTCATGGCAATCATCTTCGCGGTGCCGGTGGCGATCGGACTGGCGCTGTTCCTGACGCACTACGCGCCCCATTGGATGCGTGCTCCGTTGACGTTGCTGGTGGATCTCATGGCGGCCATCCCCTCCGTGGTCTACGGCCTGTGGGGCTTCTTCGTCCTGATGCCCATGGCCATCAACTGGTCGATGCTGATCAACCACTACCTCGGCTTCATTCCCATCTTCTCGGTTCCGGTGCCGATCTTCGATCGTTCGCCGTTCATCGCCAGTCTGGTACTTGCGGTGATGATCGTGCCCATCATCACCGCCATCGCCCGTGAGGTCTACGCGCAGGCACCCCGTGATCACATTGAAGCCGCCTATGCCCTCGGTTCGACCAAGTGGGCGGCCATGCGCGCTGTGGTACTGCCGCACGGCCGGGCGGGCGTCATAGGTGGCACCATGCTGGGCCTCGGTCGCGCACTGGGCGAGACGGTTGCCGTGTACATGGTGTTGAACCTCGTGTACAGCGTGAACTTCCACGTGCTGCAATCCGCGGGCGGATCGGTGGCCTCCATGATCGTCAACAAGTTCGGTGAGGCCACCAGCTTCGAGGTGCAGGGGCTGATGGCGGCGGGCTTGGTGCTCTTCCTGCTCACGCTGCTCGTCAATTTCGCCGCAGACCTGGTCGTGCGGCTTGCCAGCAAGGGGGCCTGAGGTGTCCGTATCCGTCCTGCCCACGCAGCCCTGGCGGGCGACGCCGCGCATCATGGCCACGGAGGCCGCCGGTGTGCTGGCCGCACTGCTGCTCACGCTGCTTACGCTTCGCTTCACGGGTTTCTCCGGACGGCTGGCTGCAGCCGTGCTGTTCGTTGCCTTTGCCACGGCCATCAGTTCGGGTATCGAATGGCGGCGAAGGGGGTTTGAGGCTGCACAGGACGCATTTGTTCGCGCCATGCTGCTCACGGCCTCTGCGCTGGTCATGCTTCCCCTGCTCTCCATCCTGTGGACGGTGGTGCAGAACGGAAGGGCAGCACTGCGCCCCAATTTCTTCACACAGGACCTCACCAGTGCGTCCGGTACCGGCCCCATCGATCAGGGTGGCGCCATTCACGCCATCGTCGGCTCCATCGAGTTGGTGGCGTTGGCAACCCTCATCGCCATGCCCTTGGGCGTGCTCTCCGCGCTCTACCTCACGGAGATCCGGGGCCGGCTCAGTGGGACCATTCGCTTCCTGACCCAGGCCATGTCCGGGGTGCCGTCGGTCGTCGCCGGCCTCTTCGTCTACTCCGCATGGGTGCTGGGGCCGGGCAAGGGCTTTTCCGGTTTCGCCGGCGCCCTGGCGCTGGCCATCCTCATGTTGCCGACGGTAGCCCGGACGGCCGAGGAGGTGCTCAAACTGGTGCCTGAGCACCTGCGCGAGGCCGGGCTGGCGCTGGGCGGAACGCAGTGGCGCACTGTTGCCGGCATCGTGCTCCCGACTGCCCGTTCCGGCCTCATCACCGCCGGCATCCTGGGTGTGGCGCGCATCGCCGGGGAGACCGCACCCCTCATCCTCACGGTGTTCGGTGCTGTAGCCATCAACACCTCCATGTTCAACGGACCCGTGTCTGCACTGCCGTTGTATGTCTTCGGCGAGTTGAAGCTGGGCCTGGACACCGCCTTCGCTCGCGCCTGGACCGGCGCGCTCGTCCTGATGTTTCTCGTCCTCGTGCTGTTCGCCTTTGCACGCTGGCTGGGTGGAAGGAATACCCGATGAACGACCTGGTAGCCAAGGGCATCCATGCCTGGTTCGGCAAGCGACTGGTGCTGGAGGATGTCAACCTCGAGTTCGCGCACGGAACGGTGACGGCACTCATCGGTCCCTCCGGATGCGGCAAGTCCACCTTCATCCGCACGCTCAATCGCATGCACGAGTTCGTACCCGAGGCCAGATTCGCCGGCCAGGTGCTGCTGGGCGGTAACGACGTGTATGCGCAGGGCGAGGATGTCACCAAGGTGCGCCTACGTATCGGCATGGTGTTCCAGAAGCCGAACCCCTTCCCGTCCATGACCATCCGCGAGAACGTGCTGGCCGGTCCCAAGCTGGCGCGCATCAAGGTGGATGACAAAACCACCCTGGTGGAGAAGTCATTGCATCAGGCGGGGCTCTGGAACGAGGTCAAGGATCGCCTCAACGAACCGGCGCTTGCGCTCTCCGGCGGCCAGCAGCAGCGGCTTTGCATCGCGCGCTCGCTGGCGGTGGACCCCAAGGTGCTGCTCATGGACGAGCCCTGTTCCGCGCTGGACCCGGCATCGACCTTGCGCGTGGAAGAGACCATTGACGATATCAAGCACGACGTCACGGTGGTCATCGTCACGCACAACATGCAGCAGGCCGGTCGCGTCTCTGACTACACCGCCTTCTTCCTGGCGGAGTTGGGTGAGCCCGGCCGCATGGTGGAGTACGGCGAGACCAAGCAGATCTTCTCCAACCCGCGCGACAACCGCACCGAACGCTACGTGACGGGGCAGTTCGGGTAGTTCATCCACCGTTCATCCACCCTTTCGGAGTCGTTCCGTCACGCTCCACGAAGCGTTTCGGAGCGACTCCTAGCGTTGTGAACGCAAGATCCCCAATTCGAATGGAGCAGCGGATGAACCTCCGCAAGTCTTTCGCCGCAGCCGCGGCCCTCGCCATGGCGCTGACGGGTTGCGTCGCCGCGCCTTCACAGGCAGCCGGTGGCGTTACCATCACCGGCGCCGGATCCACGTTCATCCAGAATTACGTCGAGGCATGTGCCCCCGGCTACCACCAGGCCACAGGCAACACGGTCAGCTACACGGGCACCGGCTCGGGCACCGGCCAGAGCATGTTCCGCTCCGGCACCGTTGACTTCGCCTTCTCGGACTCGCTCATGAAGGTGCCCGCGAACTTCGCGTGGGAGTACATCCCCATGATCACCGGTCCGGTCGCGGTCATGTTCAACCTGCCGGGCGTCAAGTCGGTGAACATGAGCCAGAAGACCATCGCCGAGGTGTTCGCCGGCAAGATCACCAAGTGGAACGATCCCGCCATCGTTGCGGACAACAAGGGCAAGTCCATCACCACGACCATCCCGGTCAAGGCCTACAAGATGGTGCCGCTCAAGAAGCACGGCAAGCTGGTGAAGAAGCACGGCAAGGTCGTCAAGACCAAGAAGCTCGTGATCACCTACAAGACCAAGACCCGCACCGCCGCTGCGGTGAAGCTTCCCAACCTGCCCATCTCCGTGGTGTACCGCTCCGACGGCTCGGGCACCTCGTCGCTCACCACCAGTTTCCTGGCCGCGACCAGCCCCTCGATCTGGGACAAGGGCGGCAACCAGACCTTCACGGCTGCCTTCCCCGGCAACATGCCCAATGACGGCACTTTCCAGGGCGTCTCGGGCTCCTCGCTCGTGGCTTCCACCATCGTGAGCAAGCCGGGCGCTATCGGCTACGCAGAGCTCTCGTACGCCAAGGACAGCAAGCTGGGCACGGTTGCCGTGCGGAACGCCGCGGGCAACTACGTGGGACCGACCACTGCCGGTTCCTCCTCGTTCTTCTCCAATGTCACGGTGCTGGGCAAGGGCGAAATCGAGCCCAACTACCAGACCAAGGATCCGGGTGCCTACGGCATCGCCGGGTGGACCTACGCCTTGGTCCGCACCGACGGCAAGCTGCCCAACGGCAATGCTGATTCGGCCAAGATCAAGGCCATCCAGGACTGGATGACCTACCTCACCCAGACCTGTGTTCCCCTGCAGGCTGAGAAGAACTACTACGCCGGTCTCAGATC
>JAKAIC010000144.1 GCA_021814565.1 Actinomycetes bacterium
GGGCGCCAACGACGGGCTAGCTGTCAGATGCCGTCCCAGAACTGCGTGAGCACCTGCGCCGTGAGTTCGGGCTGGTCCTCGTTGGGGCAATGTCCTGCGTCCTTGATGACGGACACCGGCGCGGAGAGCTGGCGCGCCATCTCGTCCTGCTCCGCCAAAGGCCAGGCGTCGTCATTCTCGCCGTACACCACATGCACCGGCAGGCCGGTGGCGCGCACCTGGTCGACGATGCTGGGCTCCGTCATGAGATGCCGTGCGTGGGTCATCATGGAACGTGGATCGCTCATCAGCCAGCGCTTCTTGGTGATCTCGTACATGGGACTCATGCGCGCGTCGGCATCGCGGTACTCCTCCCACAACTGCGCCATCGACCTGGTCTGCAGCAGCTCGAGCGAAAGAGCCAGCTCGTTGACTGCGGGCACGGCACCCGGTCCGGTGCAGAAGAGGGTGAGCGAGCCCCAACGCTCGGGTGCCAGCACGGCAGCGCGCTGGGCCACGAGGCCACCGAAGGAATGGCCGAGCAGGTGCGGCCGCTCCAGCCCGAAGTGGTCGGCGAGCGCGACGGCATCGCGTGCGAGTGAGGGAATCGTGTACGCATCTTCACGTGCGCTGTGCGGGGACTCGTGCTGGCCCCGGTTGTCGGTGGTGACGACGCGGTAGCCGCGCTGCGCCAGCAGGGGCGCAAGCAGCAGGAAGTCCTCCTTGCTGCCCGTGTAACCGTGCACGAAGAGCGCATCACCCTTGCGCACCAAAGGCTCGTAGACCTGCACGGCCAGCGGCTCGCCCTGGATCTCCACCAATTGCGTCATTTGCTGCCTTCCTTCACGAATACCGGCAGCACGATAGCGCCGGGGCTCCCGACCGACACCCAGGCTCGGCTGGTTCACGCTCGGATAGGCACGAACCATGTGCGGCCGACGACTTTGCCTGCGCTTTAGCAAACCCCAGAATCCTTCTCCTGACGTGCACAGCCTTCTCACAGGACTGTGCACTTAGCGTGGGCTTCGACGGGTTAGCACCCGAACACCAGAAGGAGATAGACCATGAAGAAGCTATCGATCGCGGTAGCGGCGGTCGCCGCCCTGGCGCTCGTCGGGACGCCGGCCTACGCAGACAACAACGGCCACGGCAAGAGCAGGGGCCATGAACACGCGTCTGAAGCCCGCGGCCACGGACACTCTGAGCGGAACCGCGCCCAGGTGACCGGCAGCATCACCGCTGTCGACACCAGTACCGCCAAGGTGACAGTGCTCGTGAAGACGCTGCCGCAGGCTCGCAACCTGTTCCGCCATCTCAAGGGCACATCGGTCACGTTCCTCACCGACACCGCCACCCAGATCCACCGCGGCGAGACCCAGACCGGGTTTGCGTCGCTGACGGTCGGCGACAAGGTCTCCATCAAGGCCCTGCTCACCGTAACCACCAGCAACGGCGTCCAGACCCTGTCGTGGTATGCCCAGCGCATCAATGCCGCGGCACCGCGACTGCCTGCACCCGCACCTGCACCCCAGCCGGTGAACCTGAACTTCCGTGTCGGTGGCGTGGTCGTCGGTAACAACGGCGTCAACACCCTGACCTCGTCGGTGTACGCCGCCAACTTCGGTGGCGGGCTCACCCTCAAGGGCAACGCCGTCGTCGGAACTTCATTCACAGTGCAGACCGACACCGCCACGGTCATCATGCGTGGCACCTCGCAGCTCACCTACGCGCAACTCATCACCCTTCCCTTCCCCGCAGTGACCATGACCGGTACCTGCACAGCAGTTGCTGCACCGGTCTGCACAGCAGCGCGCATCGACGTAGCCGTCCCTACGCTGTAACGCGCACGCTTGAGTAACCCGCCGCATGGGTGACCTCAGGCAACGAGGCCTCCCGAGCACCAGCTCGGGGGGCCTCGTCATGCCCGCGATGGGTCCTTCAGGCGCGGGCGGCAGCGAAGCCCAACTCCATGTCCGCCTTGATGTCCTCGAAGTCCTCGATGCCGATGCTCAGGCGGATCATCCCGTCCGTGATCCCCGCCCGCTGGCGTCCCTCTGCTCCCAACTGTGCGTGGGTGGTGGACGCGGGATGGATCACCAGCGAGCGCACGTCACCGATGTTGGCCACGTGCCTGAACATGCGCAGCCCTTCGACGAACGCGCGACCGGCCTCCATGCCGCCACGGATCTCGAACGACATGACCGCGCCGCCGCCCTTGGACGCGTAGCGCTGCTGGTTGTCATGCCAGATTGACGATGGCAGACCGCTGTAGGCAACCCCGGCCACCTGCTCATGCCCGGCCAACCACTCAGCAATGCGTTGCGCATTCTCGAGATGCACACGCATGCGCATGCTCAGAGTTTCGAGGCCCTGGGCAATGAGCCAGGCGTTGAAGGGCGAGATGGCCGGGCCCAAGTCACGCAGCAACTGTGCGCGCGCCTTGAGGATGTAGGCGATGTTCCCGCTGGGCGACCCAACGCCGAACTGCTGCGCGTACACGATGTCGTTGTAACTGGGATCGGGCGTATTGAATCCCGGGAACTTGGTCGGCCGCTTGGCGAAGTCGAAATGGCCGCTGTCGACAATGAGCCCCGCAATGACGCTGCCATGTCCCGACAGGTACTTCGAAGCGGCGTGGGTCACCACATCCGCGCCGTAGTCGAAGGGTCGCGTGACATAGGGCGTGGCAATGGTGTTGTCGACGATCCAGGGCACATCGAAGGAGTGCGCGACCTCGGCTATGCCCTCGATGTCCAGGCATACGCCGAGCGGGTTGGACAGGCCCTCGCCGAAAAAGGCCTTGGTGTTGGGTCGTGCTGCCTTCTTCCAGGCATCGAGGTCATGCGCATCATCGACGAAGGTGGTGGTTACACCGAATCGCGGCAGGGTGAAACTCAGCAGGTTGTGGATGCCACCGTAGATGTTGCGGCTGGCGACCACGTGGTCGCCCATTTCAGCGACGTTCATGATGGCCAAAGCCGTAGCGGCCATGCCAGAACCGACGAGCAGTGCTGCCACACCGCCTTCCAGCGCTGCCATGCGCTCCTCAACCGCCTGTTGCGTGGGATTGGAGATCCGCGTGTAGGAGTGTCCGGGATCGCGCAGCGCGAACAAGTCCGCAGCATGTGCAGTGTCACGGAACTGGTATGCCGTGGTCTGGAAAATCGGCAAGGAGATGGAGCCGGTTGCTGGATCGGGAGACTGCCCCGAGTGGATCTGCTTAGTGGCAAATGACCAGTCGTC
>JAKAIC010000145.1 GCA_021814565.1 Actinomycetes bacterium
AACAGCGCGGGCGCGATGTAGGCGGCGTAGGAGAGCGAGGGGCCTCCCGCATCACCGACCCGACCCACGAAGTTGCCGAGGCCGAAACCGAAGGCGAGCAGGTAGAACACCGGCTCCACGAAGCCGGAGAAGAAGACGAGTGCATTGGTGGTGCGCAGGGCGAAGAGGTTGCGAGTGATGAGCGCCCAGGGACGGCCCGCGAAGATGTCCGCACCCCGTCGACCACTCCGACGCTCTGCGATTTCCACCGCGCTCGGGAACACAAGGTTGGCGATCATGCCGTCAGCCTTCGTTCGAACTGGCGATGCGCGAGGAGCAGGCCCGCGCTGCCCATGAGGGCGAGGAAGGCCACGTGCACTGCGAAGAGTTGGGCATGGACGCCGGCGCCGAAGGACAGCGCTCTACCGATTTCCGTCGCATGCCACAGCGGTGAGAGCCAGCCGATCCACTGCACACTCAGGGGCAGCGGCTGCAGGGGATAGAAGGTCCCGGAGAAGAGGAACATGGGGGTGATGACAAATCGGCCCACAATGGCGAAGAAGCCGTCATCGTTCTTCACATGCGCCGCGACCCAGAGCATGACCGTGGCGAAGCACATGCCGGCGAGCAGGCCCGAAAGGATGAGCGGTAGTGCAGACGCAGTGTCCACTGCGCCGAAGACCCGCAGCACCAGCCAATAGGTGATGGTGGTGAACACGGCACGTACCGCAGAGGCGATGAGCACGCCATTGGCAATCTGTCGTGGCGACAGCGAGGTGGCGGCCTGTGCGAAGAAGAGCTTGGACCAGATGAAACCGGCGAGCGTCGGGAATGTCACTTCGTCCTGCGCGCCCTGGATACTGGCCGCCGCCAGCAGTGCCGGCGCCAGGAACATGAGGTAGGGCACCCCTTGCATTCCCGCTGCGCCATTGTGTTGATCAACCAGGGCACCCACGCCCAGCCCGATCGAGGTGAGATAGAGCAGGGGGCCGCCAAGACCGTAGAAGATGATGGCCCGCTTCCATTTCCACATGTTGCGCAGTCGCGCCTCAGCGACATGCCAGGCACTGGAGCCGCTCATTCGTCCACCAGCGTGCGTCCGGTGAGGCGCAGGAACACATCCTCCAATGAACTGCGCCGCACCAGCGAGGTCAGCGGGTCGAAGCCGCGGCTCAGGATCTCGCGCAGCGCCTGCTCGCCATCCTCCGCGTACACCAGGATGCGGTCAGGCAGCGCCTCCTGATAGCTCCCGACGTCGGCGATGGCTGCCGCCACTTCTGCGTTGCGCTGGGATCCGAAGCGCAGTTCGAGAACTTCGCGCGTGGAGTGCTCGCGGATCAGCTGTTGCGGCGAGCCCTCGGCCATGATGCGACCGCGATCCATGACCATCAGGCGTTCGCACAACTGCTCGGCCTCGTCCATGAAATGGGTGGTGGTGACGAGGGTGACGCCCTGCTCACGCAGACGGAAGAGCCGGTCCCAGAGGATGTGCCGGGCCTGCGGGTCCAGACCGGTGGTGGGTTCATCGAGCAGCAGCACCTCGGGTTCGTTCACCAGCGCTCTGGCGATGGTGAGCCGTCGCTTCATACCGCCGCTCAGCTCGTCCACCTTCACATCGCGCTTCTCCTCGAGTTGTGCGAACGCCAGCAACTCCTCGACTTTGAGCTTGAGGTAGCCCCTGGCCAGCCCGAAGTAGCGGCCGTAGATGTAGAGGTTCTCGGCGCAGGTGAGTTCGGTGTCGAGATTGCCTTCCTGGGGCACCACACCAAGATGAGCACGTATCTCCGGGCCGCTGCGGTTGGGATCCTTGCCCAGGATCTCCAGCTCACCGGAACTGCGACGGGTGGTGGCCGCAATCATGCGCATGGTGGTGGACTTGCCGGCGCCATTGGGCCCCAGCAGGCCGAAGGATTCACCGCGTCGTACCGCGAAGTCGATGCTGTCCACTGCAGTGAAGTCGCCGTAACGCTTCGTCAGTCCCTGGGCCCTGATCATGGGGCTAGCCAACCACAGCAGAGACCTGGCCCGCCGCGCTCCAACGCACATTGTCTGCGCATGGTCGCCGCAGGATTCAGCCCCAGCGAATCAGAATCTCCTCGCGATCGAAGACCCTGGTCGCCGCCCACAAGGTGATGGCATCAAGGGCCAGCACTGCTGCCGTCATGATCCAGAGCACGGCGGAATCCAATTGCACGGAGCCCAACTGCGCTGCCACGTAAATGCCGGAAACCGGCAGCACCACCAAGCCGGCGATCTGCTGGGCGGAACGCACGTCCGCGACCCGCGCGGAGATCAGGATGTCGATGTTCACAGTGAGCAGCGCGGCGGCGGGCATCAGCGCCAGTAGCAGGATCCAGGTCTCAGCACGCGGGAAGTAGCTCTGGTGCAGCAGGCTCGCCGCCTCGCGATTGGCGAGCAGCATGAACACGCTGGAGGCCACCCACACCGCAATCAGCGTCGGCAGCACGGCAGCAATCATCTTGCCCAGCAGCACGCTGCCCACACTGATGGGCGTGGCCAGCAGTGGCTCCAGGCTGCGCTCCACCTTCTCACCGATGAGCGCGTAGGAGGCTATGGCCGTGGGCAGCGAGGAGACCGCGATCATGAAGAAGAACAGGAACGACCGCAGCAGATCCTCAACCACAGCAGGCGCCACGTCCGGGCGCTGGTGGATCACCAGTCGCACCACGAAGGGCAGACTGAACGCCGAGAGCAGCGGGAAGATGCCCAGGCCGTAGCGGATGCCCTTACGGGTCCAGGCGGCGCGCAGGTCCTTGCCGGCGATCGCCGCAACATCGTCAATGCGCATCAGCGATCGCCTCCAGGTAGATGTCCTCCAGTGATGGTCGTTCGGGGATGACGCTCACGATGCGCACGGAGGCAGACACCAGTGCCGCCACCAGATCGGCGGGGGCGACGTCCGGGCGCAGCCGCAGCCGCAGGCCACGCGGCAGCAGCTCCGGTTCCTCGCTGACGAAGGCGCGGCTCACCGCCAGCGCCTCAGCACTGTGCGCTTCGAATTCCAGCAGCAGCGTGTCACGTCGAGATGCCTGTGGATCGAGCACGCGCAGCAGTCGGGTGCGCAGGATGCCGATGCGATCGCACAGACGCTCGGCCTCCTCCAGCCGATGGGTGTTGATGATGACGGTGGCTCCGCCGTGGCGATGGCCAGCCGCTGTTTCATGCCTTTGGACAGGGTCGAGACCCTGGCGTCGCTTCGCTCCAGCATCG
>JAKAIC010000146.1 GCA_021814565.1 Actinomycetes bacterium
CAGGGTGGCGCGCATCTCGTCCGGCGCCATCCAGTTGTTGGTGGGACCTGCCTGCTCCTTGGTGTCGGAGCAGATGAAGGTACGGTCCTCGACGCGCGCCACATCCGAGGGATTGGAGCGGGCGAGGAAGGAATTGGGGCGCTTCTTCTGGTTCAGGCGGATGAAGGTGCCGGAATCGACGAGCTGCTGTGTGAGGCGGTCCCATTCCTCCTGGGAACCGTCTGCCCATACGACCTGATCCGGCTTGGTGAGGGCTGCGATTTCCTCGACCCAGGAGATCAGTCGCGCATTCGTGGTGGGGGCGTTCGTCATGGTTTTCCTCACTCGGGAGCGTGTGAACACAGCGTATTCTTGCCGACGAACGGTCCGTTTTCTTAGGCCAAAGGGCACCTTTCGTCGATGAACGTGCGATTGGAGGGATTTTGGCGCAGAGCCTGCCGTTGGACCCTTGCAGACTCACGCTGGCCAGCACTCTGCCAAGACCCTGCCGCCATGTGACGTCGGCCAACGGTGGGGTCCGCGCGAGTATCGGGAAACGGCCTGTGCTGCAGGTCACTTGCGGTGATCGTAGTTGCCACGCAACACCCGTCCAGCGCAGGAACAGCATGTACGCGGGGCTGCGCCCGGCACGGCTGCGCTCATTGGCTATTAGTTAAAGCTTTAACTATTTGCTAGAGTGGGGGCGTGACGACGACCATGCCCGCCCTCTATCTGGGTCACGGCGCGCCGATCCTGCAGGACGACCCGCTCTGGGTGGCGGAACTCCAGCAGTGGGCCGGCGATCTGCCCCGCCCCAAGGCCATCCTGGTGGTGAGTGCGCACTGGGAAACGGCCCCCATGGCCATCGGCGCCACCACGCCCACTCCTCTGTTCTACGACTTCTACGGCTTCCCTCAACGTTTCTACACGCAGACCTACACCGCGCCAGGAGCGCCCGAGCTGGCAGCGCAGGTGAAGGCACTGCTGTCGGATATCGAGACCGTGGTCGACCAGCCCAAGCGCGGTCTTGATCACGGCGCATATGTGCCACTCGCGGTGATGTACCCAGAGGCACAGATCCCGGTACTGCAGATCTCCATGCCATCCATGGATCCCTTGCGCCTCTTCCGCATCGGCGAGAAGCTGAAAGTGCTCAAGCAGCAGGGAGTGCTCATCATGGGCTCGGGCTTCCTCACCCACGGCCTTCCCTACGTGAACTGGGGCAGTGGCATCTACCAGGATCCGCCGCAGTGGTCGTCCGAGTTCGACAAGTGGGCGGAACAGGCCCTCCGTAAGGGCGACCTCGAAACACTGCTCAGGTTCAAGGAGACGGCACCGGCCCTGCGCTACGCGCATCCCACCTTCGACCATCTGGTGCCGATGTACGTCACCTTGGGTGCGGCGAACAACCCCGAAGCCTCCATCGAGGCCACCATCGACGGCTTCTGGCTTGGTCTGGCCAAGCGCTCCTTCGCCGTCCAGTAATCAGGACCAGCAACGCCACCAAGCCAGCCGCCAGCAACCAGACCCTCGCCGACACCCCATTTCGTCCGCTTCACCGGCAGAACTCACGCGACACGCCGTGTTTCGCGTGAGTTCTGCCGGTGAAGCGGCATTGGGGGCGGGGGGAGGGTGTTCCTCTGGTAGCCTTGCCCCACCTGATTGTCAGGCAGCGCATTGGACGGAACGAGACTTTCGACGCGCGACGCAGTTCCCCACGAATCCCGCCTCGAGTTCCTCTGAGAATTCCGCTCCGAAAGTTGATTTGCCATGGCTGACCGCCGTTATTCCAATGCTGCGCGCTCCGAACACGGTGGTGGCTACAAGCGCCGCAATGAGCGCCCCTACCGCGACGATCGCAAGACTCGCGCTCCTCGACAAATGGCAGCTCCCGAACTCGACATGACGCTCGATGCGCCGGCCTTCGCCGCGCTGGGTGTGCCGACGCCGCTGACCATCGCGCTGGCCAACTCCGAGATCACCGAACCCTTCGAAATCCAATCCGCCACCATCCCGGACGCGCTCGCGGGCCGCGACGTGCTGGGCCGGGGAAAGACCGGCAGTGGCAAGACACTCGCCTTCGGCCTGCCCATGCTGACGCGCCTCATGGGCGCCAAGTCCGAGCCCTTGCACCCCCGCGGCCTGGTCCTGGTGCCGACACGCGAACTCGCCATGCAGGTCCGCGATGCCTTGCACCCGCTTGCCCAGCAGGTGCGGCTGAGCCTGCAACTTGTCATCGGTGGCGCCTCCTACGAGCGTCAACTTGAAGGTATGCGTCGCGGCGCCGACATCGTGGTGGCCACACCCGGACGCCTCATCGATCTGGTGGACCGTCGCGCCGTCGACCTCTCCGACGTCACCATCGCCGTGCTCGACGAAGCCGATCAGATGGCGGACATGGGCTTCCTCGAGGAAGTCGACCAGATCATGCAGCTGGTGCAGCCCGGCGGTCAGCGCCTGCTGTTCTCAGCCACCCTGGACCGCGGTGTCGACAAGCTGGTGAAGAACCACCTCAGCAATCCGGTGGAGCACGCCACTGACCCGGACACCGCCAGCGTCACCACCATGACCCACCACCTCTTCGTGGTCGATGCACGTGAGAAGCCCGAGATCGTGCACGCCATCGCCAAGCGTGAAGGCCGCACCATCTGCTTCGCGCGCACCCAGCTCGGCGTCGAGCAGTGGGCCGGCGAGCTCGCCGACATGGGCGTGCGCGTCGATGCGCTGCACGGCGGCAAGTCGCAGGGCGCACGCAACAAGGCCATCACCAACTTCAAGGACGGCAAGGTCGACGTACTGGTCGCCACCGACGTTGCAGCTCGTGGCATCCACGTGGACGGCATCGACCTGGTACTGCAGATCGATCCGCCGCGCGACCCCAAGGACTACCTGCACCGCGCCGGTCGTACCGCCCGAGCTGGCAAGGAGGGCCTGGTGGTCCTCATCAGCACCACGCGTCAGGTGCGCAGCTCGGAGCAATTGCTCAAGGCTGCCGGTGTCGACGCCATCGACAAGCGTGTGCATATCGGCGATGAGTACCTGGCCGAGATCACCGGTGCCCGCGACGAGGTGGCTCCTCGCCAGCATCGCAAGAGTCTGCGTCAGGAAGTGGCCGTACGCCGGGCTGTTACCGAGTTCGACGACGAACTGTCCTTCGTTGACCACCGCGAAGCACGCCCACGTACCGCGCCCGTCGAGGATCGTCGCTTCCATCCGCGCACCGATGAAC
>JAKAIC010000147.1 GCA_021814565.1 Actinomycetes bacterium
GGGGGTTCTCCTGGCCCCTGGGCCGGGCTATTTCTTGACCGCCTCCAGCAGCAGGGTGGAGAACTCAGCCACGCGTGTCCCCTCGGGGGCGGCTACATCGGCCGCCACCATGGCGTCACTGAGCATGACATTGCAGAAGGGGCAGGCCACGGCGACCGTCCGGGCACCGGTGGCGACGGCCTGCTTGGCACGTTCCTCGTTGATCTTGCTGCCGATCCGCTCCTCCATCCACATGCGTGACCCGCCGGCGCCGCAGCAGAAGGAGGTGGTGCCGCTGCGTTCCATCTCCACGAAGCTGGCGCCCGGGAGGCCCTCGAGGATGGTGCGGGGCGGGATGAAGACCTGATTGTGACGCCCCAGGTAACAGGGATCGTGATAGGTGATCGTGGTATCAATGGGCGTCAGCGGCGTGATGGCGCCGGCACCGACGAGCGCACTCAGCACCTGCGAATGGTGCACCACCTCATAGTTGCCACCGAGCTGCGGGTACTCGCGACCGATGGTGTTCATGCAGTGCGGGCAGGTGGTGATGATCTTCCTGGCCCCGATGGAGTTGAGTGTCTCGATGTTCTGCTGCGCCTGCATCACGTACAGGAATTCGTTGCCAGCGCGACGGGCAGCATCACCGGTGCAGGTTTCGCCATCACCCAGCACCATGAAGTTCACTCCTGCCAGGTGCAGCAACTCGGCAACCGCCTTGGTGGTCTTCTTGGCCTTGTCCTCGAAAGCGCCTGCACAGCCCACCCAGAACAGCCACTCCACGTCGTCGGGAATGGTCTCCTCGCCCGATGCGCCGAAGACGCGCACCGGGAAGTCGACCTCGGAGATCCAGGAATTGCGGCCCGAGGCATTCATGCCCCAGGGATTGCCCTTCACCTCGATGTTCTTGAACATGCCGTTGAGTTCGGCCGGGAAGGCCGTCTCCACCATCACCTGCTGGCGGCGCATATCGACGATGTGGTCAATGTGCTCGATGTCCACCGGGCACTGTTGTACACAGGCTCCACATGTGGTGCAGGCCCACAGCGCCTCAGGGTCGATCACGTCACCGACAAGGGACCTCTGGGCCTCGGCCAGCAGTTCCGTGCCCAGTGTCGAACGCTCAGCCTCCGGCGTCATGAGATACGGAGCCTTGGCCCAGGCGTGATCACGGAGTGACAGCACAACGAGCTTCGGCGACAAGGGCTTACCGGTGTTCCAGGCCGGGCACTGGCTCTGGCAGCGGCCGCACTCGGTACAGGTGGTGACGTCGAGCAGGTCCTTCCAGGTCATCTCCTCGATGGCGCCGACACCGAAGATGGCGTCGTCAGCAGGATCCTCGAAGTCCACGAGCACACCATTCGTGCGCATGGGCTGCAAGGGGCCGAGTGCGGGCCGGCCATCCGCATTGCGCTTGAGCCAGATGTTGAAAAAGGCGAGGAAGCGGTGCCAGGCCACGCCCATGGTGGGCTGCCAGGCGATGACGAAGAACCAGGCCAGCGACGCCGCGATCTTGATGAAGGCGACGATGGCGATCAGCCACTCCAAGGTCGTCGAGGAGAGGCCGCTGAAGAGCACGACCAAGGGGTAGGAGAAGGCGTGATCGAGCGACCAGCTGCTGGCACCGACGTAGGCACCCTCAAGTCCGCGCAGGGTGAGGACGCAGACACCGATGGTGAAGATGGTCCATTCAACGTAGTAGGCCTGCCAAAGCGTGGAACCGAAGAAGCGCGAGTTGCGGCCCAGGCGCTTGGGCTTGCCGGCTTGGCGGATGAGCATCAGCACCACGATGCCGATGAAGGTGGCGGTGCCGATGAACTCGGAGAAGAGGTTGTAGGGCGTCCAGTCGCCGATCACCGGCAGCGTCCACTCAGGGGACCGCAGCTGGCCGAAGGCGGTGATGAGGGTGCCGAGCAGGGCGCCGAATCCCACGAACACGAACCAGTGCGCGATGCCGATGGGTGTCCATTGCAGCATGCGGGTGTGGCCAAGTGACTCCTTGAGCATCGTCAGCCAGCGACGCGCGGGCTCGTTGCTGCGGGAGTTGTCCTGCTGGCCGACATGGATGACGTCCACGATGCGCCACGCGGTCACGCCGAAGCGGTACACCGCCACGACCAGCGCGATCATCGCCACGGAGAACAGGACCTCGTGCATGGATGCCTCCAATGAGCCTCGGCTCATTCTCTACGATCGGGTCATGGGCCACGACCCCGCATTCGTTGTACGACAGGCCGTTTCTGCCACCGGTCGTCGTCACGGGGTAGATGAACTCGTCCTGCTTGCTGTGAGCGGTGGTGCTGACTCGTTGGCCATGGCTGCGGCTGTAGCCCAGCACCACGATCTGGAACCGCGCTTCGGTGCCGTGGTCATCGATCACCAACTGCAGGCGGGCTCGGATGCGGTGGCAGCACAGGCCGCACAGCAGTGCCGCCAGCTGGGGCTGGACCCGGTGATTGAACGCCAGGTGCAGGTGCGGACCGGTGCCGGGAATGGTGGCTTGGAACAGGCAGCACGGCTGGCCCGGCGTGCTGCACTGCTGGAGGCCGCCGACCATCTCGATGCCAGCGCCGTGTGGCTCGCGCACACCCGGGAGGACCAGGCGGAGACGGTGCTGCTCGGCCTACTGCGTGGCTCCGGCCCTCGCTCCATGGCTGGCATGCGGCGTCATGATGGAATCTGGGAACGTCCCTTGCTCGGACTCAGCCGCGCGCTGGTCCGCGCGTCACTCGCGCAATACGGGCTGCAGCCTTTCGAGGATCCTCATAACGAGAACCGCGCCTTCTCGCGAGTCCGCATCCGTCACGATGTACTTCCGTTGCTGGAGCGCGAGTTGGGCGGGCACATCGTTGAGCAGTTGGTGCGGAGTGCCGAGCTCTTTCGCGATGACACCGACACCCTCGACGCCATGGCCCAGCAATGGTGGACGGCTCAGGGTCAACTGGGCGTCAACGCCCTGCACGAGTTGCCCAGGGCATTGCGCACGCGGGTCATCCGCCTGGCCCTGCTGGAGAGCGGATGCCCCAGCCCCGAGAAGGACCACATCGACGCCGTTGATCATCTCGCCATGGAACCCCGTGCGCGCGGGCCTGTACGGTTGCCGGGCATGCTGCAGGCGCGGCGCGACCGCACTGCCGGCCTCATCACCATCGTCCCCCGCTGACTTCTGCCACCTGAACGCGCGTTCAGGCGGTAGTTGCC
>JAKAIC010000148.1 GCA_021814565.1 Actinomycetes bacterium
CGAGAACGTGCGCCGACCAGTCGCCGATTGCGAGATGTGCACGCCACGCGTGCCCACCGACATCCCCAGCCCGCGGTTCGAGAAATTGATGCGAACACCCGGTGCAATCTTCATCGATCGCCGTACATACCAACCCATGTTTCCCCCTTGTCGGTACCGGCAGCCTATTCACCACTGCGGAGTGATGCCACGGTGCCGGTTATTGTCAGAGGGGGTCGGCAAACTGCGTCGTGGGGCGGTTCGCCGCCACCGCCTGGGCCTCGCGCCCTCGCAACTTCACAACTGCACAGTGGTCACAAACAACAGAAGGCTTCGGCTCCATGCCGAAGCTATCGCGTGCCTGCACTCGTCGGCACGCCTTACGAAGCACGCCACGCACCTTGAAAGCATTGGTAGGAAACAGGAAATGAAGCATCACAGCAAGATCGACAGAGCACTCGAATTCCGCAAGGCGCACACGCCGAAGGAGGGCGGGTTCCGAATCCCTGGCTCCTTGAACAAGCGCAAGACCGGCTATTTCCTGGGCAAGCGCTGACATAACAAGACGTCGTCCGGTTATCGGGGGATCCCGGACGCGATCAAGAACCCACGGCCATAAGCCCTCCGGCTGGCCGCGGTGGCAACCGGCCCGCCCGGGCACGGTGCCTCCGGAGGTAGATCTGCCCCTTCGCCGAAAGGCGTCGGGGAAACCCGGGCCCCGTCAGGGGCGGAAACGATGGAACCATGCACGACAACGCACCGACGGCGCAGCAATTGCGCTATATGTGGCCGGATATGGCGTTGCACGCCGACAAGCAGTACCTGCTCATGAAGCTACGCCCACTGCGCCTCGAGTTCAGCCCCTACGACTCCGACGACACCCTCACCATCAGCTTGCACAACGGCTACCGCATGGTGCTCACCGCCGCGGAAACCAGCGACGACACCTTCACCGCCTGGGTGTTCCCCGTCCCCACCACCACCTTCGCCGGCAAGAACCTCGAGGAGACGATGGCCCTCTACCTCGCCGGCAAGCCCTCGCACCACACCACGGAAGTGCCGGTGTACACCGCCTTCGTGCGGCTCGAGCACCAATGGGATTGCGAGCACCTGCCCAGCATGCATCACCTGGTGCAGAGCCCCGATCCCGTGCGGTTGGTCGAGGATGCACTGGTCTGGTGCCGCCACGAGACCGGCCTGCCGCTTCTGTGGAAGCACCTGGGATCGGAGGTGCGCGCATGAACGCCCACAAGTCATCAACACCACGCGATTCGAATTGGTCGGAGCTCAACTGGTGAGCGACACACCGCGAAACACTTGACTGGTGTGCCACTCAACATACGAAGCAGCTGGTGCAAGAGCCCCAGGGCGCAAACGCAGTTCGACGCCATGCAAGTCGTAGATGCGTCGGCCGGAGTCGGTGCTTGCACTGAAGAAGTTGGAGACTACGACCCGGCCATCGGCCAGTCCTAAAGCTCCACGGTCGAACAGCTTGTGGTGAAGGGAGCACAGGGCGAGCCCGTTGTCGGGTTCGTCAGGGCCGTCGAAGTTGAACCAGCGCACGTGAGCGGCCTCGATTCCCACCGCCACTCCACCGAGTGCCCCGTCGAAGCCACAAAATGCGCACGCCCGGTCCCAGGCCTGCAGGATCTGCTCACGCCATGCCGCGCTACGACGCCGAGTTCCAGAACTCGGCTCGCCTGCGGTTGCTGATTCCGGATCGAATCCGACAGCTGTCAGCACATCGTCTGCGATGCTCGAGGTGAACTGGGCTTCAGCAATCGATCGGGCAATAGATGCGATTTGCGAGGGATCACTTCGCAGTTGGCACTCAATGGAGTCGCTGAAGCGGCCGACCACCTTGCCTTGTCGCAGCGGAGTGATCTGGTCGTCGGGGACGTCCTCGGACAGTTCCCAGATCCCATCTGCCCGCAAACGGGTGAACGGATACGACGGCGACTGCGGCCCCTGCTTAGGCACCCCGAACTCGTCGAGGAGCTTCCCCAGTTGCTCCTCGACGGTTTCCCACGCAAGTTCTGAACTGCCGGTGCGCGAGAACTTCTCAAGTGCGAGCAGGATCAGTAGGGGCTTGTGCGGAGCCCGCTGTCCGGAGGCCTGATACTGCCGGATGCCGAGCAAAGCGCTGCGCACATCTCCCATGTGCCAATCATGGCAATCCCGTCCCACGACGTCACGGTTCAAGAGTTGCGGCTGCGTAATGGTGATGGCTGCCGGCTTGCCAAGATTCCATCGGTCAAAGACACCAGACCCGGCCCTCGCAGGCCCGGCCATCCGTGAAGCAACTCAAACCATGCTTTCGGCATCGCCTCGAGACCGTGAGCGGCACCGAGCAATCCACCGGCTATGGCACCCACCGTGTCTGTGTCGTTGCCGCAGCGCACCGCGTGATCGACACCGCGCTCAAATGTATGCATGCCGTCGACGCCTTCATGCTCGCGCAAGCAGGTGATGGCTGCCCAAGCCGCCTGCAACGCATGCACCACCCAGCCGTTCTTGGGGAAGTCCCACGGCTCGGCACCCTCTGCCTCATCGAGTCGCGCCTTCCAGATGTCACGACGTTCCGGGGCCAGATACTCCAGGCCCGCCCGCAGGCCGTCCAGGGTGCCATCCATCACTGCCACCTGGATAGCACTGCACCACAGCACGCAGGCATCCGTCGAGTCATCAGCCGCGTGCGTGAGCGCTGACACCACCCGCGCGGCTTGCACCATGCCGTTGACATCGTCCAGGTAGGCCAGGGCGACCGGTGCGGTTCGCATCAACGACCCGTTGCCATCAGCATGGTCCGTGCTCGCCGCGTATTCGCGCGACGCGCGCAGCATGTTGACGGCGTTGACGCCTTGCTCGCGCGTACGGCGCATGACTTCACGAGTCTGCGAGCCAACATCAGGTGCAGTGCGCGCCCACTCTTCGAAACCTTTGGCGATGGAATCGAGAGCATCCGCAGTGAGCGTCCCATGCTCTGCAAGCGCGCTGGCAATGATGATCGCCATGGACGTGTCATCGGTCCACTCGCCCGGCTTCCAACCAAGAATGCCGTCACCGGCCATGGCGATCCGGTGCGGATAGGGAACAGAAGTCTTGAACTCCAAACCCGCTCCCAGCGCGTCTCCGCACGCCGTGCCGACGAGCACTCCTCTCGCGCGA
>JAKAIC010000043.1 GCA_021814565.1 Actinomycetes bacterium
GTCCCAGTGTGGCCGGTCGCCCTCTCAGGCCGGCTACCCGTCGTCGCCTTGGTGAGCCATTACCTCACCAACAAGCTGATAGGCCGCGGGCTCATCCTCCACCGAAAAACTTTCCAAATCCGACGATGCCGTCAGATTTCGTATCTGGTATTAGCTACCCTTTCGAGCAGTTATCCCAAAGTGGAGGGCAGATTGCCCACGTGTTACTCACCCGTTCGCCACTGATCAGGAGAGCAAGCTCTCCATCACCGTTCGACTTGCATGTGTAAAGCACGCCGCCAGCATTCGTCCTGAGCCAGGATCAAACTCTCCATTAAGGACTGTTTGATCTGGCGAATTGACTTAAAGCTGTAGTGCTATAAATCAACTGCCGTAATAATTTGTCGAAACCGGAGTTTCGACGATACGGCGTCGATTCTTGGCACGCTGTTGAGTTCTCAAGGTGCGGGCGCGCATCAAGTTTTCCGTCCGTTTCCGGAGCGTTCGTCTTGAGGCGACTCGTCCAACGGTAGTGATCGATGTTCGGCGAGTCAAATCGCGAAATCTCTCAAAACCCAGCAAAATGTGTTGGCGTTTCCGCGTTCTACATCTTGCTTGTACTGCCACCGAGACTGGCCACGGAATCGCTTGGCGATCCGGTCCATTGCTCTCCATTGGGGCAACGAGGTGGAACCATACGGGCGCGAATCACAGGCGTCAACTTCACCCGCTTGGCGCCCGCCTCAAGCGTTGATCCGGACGCCAGACATGTGCTTCTTGCCACGGCGTACAACGAGGAATTCGTTGTGAATCAACAGGTTTTCGTCGATCGGTGTATCGCCGTCGGTGATCTTGAGATTGCTGACGCTCACACCGCCTTCGGCCACAGTCCGCCGTGCCTCGCTCCGGGATTTGCTCAAGCCAGTAGCCAGCAGCAGGTCGATGGCGGAGGGCAGCGCACCGTCGGTGCGTGAGGCCTCGTACAGGCCTGCTTCCAGCAGGGCCGCCGCCAGTGTCTGCCGGTTGATGGCGCGCAGCTCGCCGCCTCCGAAGAGCGCTGCGGCGGCGGCCTCCGCCTGCTCCGCCGCTTCGGCCCCGTGGACCAAGGAAGTGACCTCACGAGCCAGTGCGCGTTGCCCCTCGCGTGCCTGTGGCCGTTCTGCAGAGGCAGCCAACAGTTGCGCCACCTCAGGGAAGGGCCGCAGCGAGAAGATGTTGAGCAACTGCGGCAGGTCGCGGTCGTCGGCATTGAGCCAGAACTGGAAGAAGGCGTAGGGGCTGGTGAGTTCGGCACTCAGCCAAACGGTGCCGGTTTCCGTCTTCCCGAACTTGGTGCCATCGGCTTTCGTGACGAGCGGTGTGGTGAGGGCGTGCACGGTGACACCCTCAACTCGCCGGATGAGGTCAGCGCCCGCCGTGATATTGCCCCACTGGTCGGAACCACCCGTCTGCAGCGTGCAGCCGTGGCGGCGGTAGAGCTCGAGGAAATCGAAGGATTGCAGCAGCTGGTAGCTGAACTCGGTGTAGGAGATGCCCGTGCTGTTGAGTCGCGCGGACACCGCTTCGCGGTCCAGCATGCGGTTTACGCTGAAGTGCTTTCCGATATCGCGCAGGAAATCGATAGCAGTGACGTCCTTCGTCCAGTCGAAGTTGTTCACCAGCAGGCAGCCTTGGGGCCCTTCGAATTCGAAGAACTGCTCCAGTTGAGCCTTGATATGCGACTCCCACTCGCGCACGATGTCCACCGGGTTGAGTGTGCGTTCCGATGACGGCCGCGGATCACCTATGAGCCCGGTGGAACCCCCCACCAGTGCCAGTGGCCGATGCCCCGACCGCTGGAATCGCATCATGGTGACGATCTGCGCCAGATTCCCCATGTGCAGTGAGGGCGCGGTGGGATCGAACCCGCAATACATGGTGATGGGACCCGCCGCGAGCTCCTCGCGGAGCGCGCCGAGGTCGGTGGCGTTGGCCACCAGCTTGCGTTGGACGAGATCGTCGAGTACTGCGGTTCGGGGTTGCATGGGGCGATTCTTGCAGACCTGCCCCTAGCCCAGTGCGGCGCGATCCGCCGCGAGATCCAGGCGCAGTTGTGCCAGCTGTTCGCGAACCCGCACCGGTGCGGTGCCTCCGAAGGCGTTTCTTGAGTCCAGGGAGCCATGTGTGGTCAGCACCGCTCGCACACCATGAGTGAGCCGCGGAGAGATGGCCGCGAAATCGTCGTCGCTGAGATCCCAGAGTTCCTTGCGGCGGGCCTCGGCGTAGCGCACACAGGCACCGGCAACTTCGTGGGCCTCCCGGAACGGCACCTTCTCGCGCACCAGCCATTCGGCGATGTCGGTGGCCAGGGCGAAGCCTTCAGGGGCAGAGGCCGCCATACGGTCACGGTCGAACACCAGCGTGGCCACCGACCCAGTGAGCGCCGGCAGCACGAGCAGCAACGTGTCCACGGTGTCGAACACCGGCTCCTTGTCCTCCTGCAGGTCGCGGTTGTAGCCGAAAGGCAGCCCCTTGAGCGTGGTGAGCACCCCGGTGAGATTGCCGACCAGGCGACCGGCCTTGCCGCGGGTGAGCTCGGCGATGTCCGGGTTCTTCTTCTGCGGCATGATGCTGGAGCCGGTGGAGTAGCGATCGTCAAGCGTGGCCCAGCGAAATTCGCGCGATGCCCAGAGGCAGATCTCCTCCCCCAGCCTGGAGAGGTGCAACGCCGTCATGGCGCAGGTGAACAGGAATTCGGCGACGAAATCCCGATCGGAGGTGGCGTCGATGGAATTCGGCAGTGCACCGCGGAAACCCAGCTCACGAGCCACGGCCTGGGGGTCGAGACCGAGCGAGGAACCGGCAAGCGCACCTGCACCCATGGGCGAGTAGGCGTTGCGCTCGTCCCAGTCGAGGAAGCGGCTGACGTCTCGGCGCAGTGCATGGGCGTGCTTGGCCAGTTCGTGCCCGAAGGACACGGGCTGCGCATGTTGCAGGTGCGTGAAGCCGGGGGCCGGTGCATCAACGTGCGCCTCGGCCTGGGTGACGAGTGCCTCCGCGAGCTCAAGCACCGCGCCGCGGATGGCTGCCGCCGCATCACGCAGATAGAGCCGGAAATCGGTCGCCACCTGGTCGTTGCGACTGCGTCCGGCGCGCAACTTGCCACCCAGTTCGCTGCCGAGTTTTGCCAGCAGGCCGCGTTCCAGCGCCGAGTGCACATCTTCGTCAGACTCGATGGCGGAAAAGCTGCCGTCGGCTGCTTCCAGCGCCAGCGCCTCCAGGGCCTCGATCATGCGCAGGAGTTCGTCATCCGTGAGCAGGCCGGCCCCATGCAGGACGCGCGCGTGTGCTCTGCTCTGTTGCAGGTCGTAGGGCGCCAGGCGCCAGTCGAACTGCACCGAGCGACTTAGTTGCGCCATGGCCTCCGAGGGCCCGTCGACGAATCGACCACCCCAGAGCCTCGTTGCCTCGCTCACGAACCCACCCTCATCCGCCGACGTTGCACCAGCGCCTCCAACTGTCGCGCCAATTCAAGCCCACCGGCTGCATCACGGGACACCACCAACACCGTGTCGTCTCCGGCGATGGTGCCGATAACCTCATGCATCGATGCCCGATCGAGTGCCGACGCCAGATAGTGCGCGGCGCCGGGACGGGTGCGCACCACGGCAATGTTGGCCGATCCCTCGACTCCCACGATGACATCAGTCGCCACACGTTGCAGCCGCGCCATCCCCTCAGCGTCGATGGTGAACACCGGAGTCGATGCCGGATCACCGTCCTCGGGCAGTGCGTACACGGACATGCCGTGATCGTCCTGGATCTTGGTCGCACACAGCTCGTCCAGATCGCGCGAGAGCGTCGCCTGCGTGATCGCAAAGCCCTCGACCGCCAGCATGGAACGGAGCTCGTCCTGGGTGTGCACGCGGCAGGTCGAGATGATGTCGACGATGCGCTGGTGTCGCGCCGCTTTGGAACGCAGGGACATCAGGCCACCTCCCGCAGGCTCTCGCCGAGTGCCGATACGAAGGCGTCGATATCGGCGCCGGAGATGATGAAGGGCGGTGCCAGTCGGATGACGTCCGGCTTCACGGCATTGATCAGGAACCCCCGCGACCGCATGGTGGTCTCGATTTCCGAAGCAATGGAAGCATCAAGGACGATGCCCAGCCACAGTCCCGTGCCGCGCACCGCGAGTACATGCGGCGATGCCAGGGCCATGATCGATTCACGAAGCCGCGCACCCATGTCGCGCACGTTCTGCAGCAGGTGCTCGCGCTCGATGACATCGATCACCGCCAGCGCGGCGGCACAGGACACAGGATTGCCACCGAAGGTGGTGCCGTGGTCGCCGGGTCGCAGGGCCGTGCGGGCCGGGCCCGTGACGAGTACCGCGCCCAGCGGCATGCCACCGGCGATGCCCTTGGCCAGGGTCATGATGTCGGGTGTGATGCCAGCGGCTGTTGACGCGAACCACTCCCCGGTGCGGCCCATCCCGGATTGCACCTCGTCAACGATGAGCAGCGCGCGATACTCGGTGGCAAGCGACCGGGCCGACTGCAGGAAGCCAGGTGGAGCCGTGACCACACCGTTCTCACCCTGCACCGGCTCCAGCATCACCGCCACCACGTCGTCGCCCATGGCAGCCGCCAGTTGCTCGAGGTTGCCGAAGTCCACAAATGTGACCTCATGGCCGAAGGGGCCGAAGGGGTCGCGCTTGCTGGGGTTGCCGGTGACCGCGAGCGCACCCATGGTGCGACCGTGGAAGCCCCCCTGCATGGCCACCACGCGCTGTTTGGAGCCGTCGGGCGCGAGTCCGTAGCCGTGGCGGCGCGCGATCTTGAGGGCCGCCTCATTGGCGGTGGCACCGTCCTGGGCGAAGAAGGCCAGGGCCTCCCAGCCCGTGAGCGCGATGAGCCGTTCCGCCAATTCGACACCCAAGGGGTGCACCGCAAGATTGCTGGTGTGGATGAGACGGGCGGCTTGCTCGGCAATGGCCCGCGTGACTGCGGGATGAGTGTGGCCAAGCGAGTTCACAGCAATGCCCGCGAGCATGTCGACGTATGTGTGCCCGTCGGCATCCGTGACCTGCATGCCCTGGCCACGCACGATGGCAATCGGTGGCGTGCCGTAGTTGCCGATCATCGCGGCGTCCCAGCGCGCCCTCCATTCGGCCGTGGTGCTCATAGCGGCCCCACCATGGTGCCGATGCCCTCATCGGTGAACATCTCCAGCAGCATGCCGTGCGGGATGCGACCGTCGATGACGTGCGCACTGGGCACGCCGCCTTCAACCGCGCGCACACAGGCCTCCATCTTGGGCACCATGCCCGCCTCCAGGCTGGGCAGCATGCGACGCAGATGCTGCACGTCGATGCGCCGGATGATGGAGGAGCGATCCGGCCAATCCTTGTAGAGCCCCTCGACATCGGTGAGGACGACCAGCTTCTCGGCGCGCAGGGCCACGGCGATGGCGGCCGCAGCGGAGTCGGCGTTGACGTTGAGCAACTGCCCGTTGCGATCGTGCGCGACCGTGCTGACGATGGGAATCCAGCCGTCGTGGAGGATCTCGTTCAGCAATTCCGGCCGTACCTCCACGACATCGCCCACCAGGCCGATGTCGGTCATGACGCCGTCCACCACCACCCCACGTCGCTCCGCGATCAGCGTGTGCGCATCTTCACCGGATGCTCCCACCGCGAACGAGTCGTTGGCGTTGAGCAACGACACCAGTTCACGCTGCACCTGTCCGGTGAGCACCATGCGCACGACGTCCATGACCTCGGGAGTGGTCACCCGGAAGCCGCCCACGAATTCGCTCTTGATGTCAAGCCGCTTGAGCATGCTGCTGATCTGTGGTCCGCCACCGTGCACGACCACCGGACGCAGGCCCACCAATCGCAGGAACAGGATGTCGTCCGCGAAGGCCCGCTTCAGATCCTCATCGACCATGGCATTGCCGCCGTACTTGATGACGACGGTGGACCCGTGGAAGCGTCGCAACCAGGGCAGCGCCTCGGACAGCGTCTGGGCCTTGGCCAGTGCCTCGGCGCGATGGCCGCTCAGATCCGGGTTGGTCATGCGGTCACCTCACGAGCTGTAGGCGGAGTTCTCATGCACGTATTCGGCAGTGAGATCGTTGGTCCAGAGGGTGGCTTCGTCGTCACCTGCGCGCAGCGAAATGGTGATCGTGACCTGGCGACCGGACATATCGACGAGGTCACGGTCATCGCCGGCCATGCCATCGCGACAGACCCAGATACCGTTGATTGCCACGTCGATCTCGTCGGGATCGAACATGGCATCCGTGGTGCCGATGGCAGCCAGCACGCGACCCCAGTTGGGATCCTCGCCGGTGATCGCGCACTTCAGGAGATTGCTGCGCGACACCGCCCGTGCCACATCGATGGCATCAGCCTCACTGGCCGCCGACGAAACATGTATGCGCACATCCTTGTGTGCGCCCTCAGCATCGCCAATGAGCTTGAGTGCCAGCTCCGCGCACACCTGCTCCAGCAGCAGCGCGAATTCGCCCTCCGGCGGGGTCACGCCGGAGGCACCGCTCGCCAACAGCAGAACGGTGTCGTTGGTGGACATGCAGCCATCGCTGTCGATGCGATCGAAGGAGCGGTTGGTGGCCGCCCGGAGGGCCACATCCAGCTGCTCCGGGGACAAATCGGCGTCGGTTGTGATGACGACGAGCATGGTGGCCAGCGAAGGAGCCAGCATGCCGGCACCTTTGGCCATGCCACCCACGATGAAACCGTTGCCCGTGCGCACCGCGGTCTTCGGCACCGAGTCGGTCGTCATGATGGCCAGCGCCGCGTCGTCTCCACCGATCCGGGAAAGCTCACCGTGCGCGGCGCGAACGCCGGCCAGCAGCTTCTCCATCGGCAACAGCTGCCCTATGAGCCCGGTGGAACAGACCGCCACCTGGTTAGTACGCAGGCCTGTGAGTTCGGCGACCAGTGCTGCCGTGGCTTCGGTGTCGGCCAGGCCCTGGGGACCGGTGCAGGCATTGGCGCCACCGGAGTTCAACACCACCGCGCGCGGTGAGCGCCCTTCCGCGAACAGTTCCTGGGTCCAGCGCACGGGTGCTGCCTTCACGCGATTGGTGGTGAAGACGCCTGCCGCCGCGAACTTGGGGCCCTGATTCACCACCAGTGCCAGATCGGGCTTGCCGGTGGACTTGAGGCCGGCGACGACACCGGCCGCGGTGAATCCCAGCGCTGCGGTAGTGCTCACGGAGCGACTCCAATCGTGGACAGGCCGATGGTCTCCGGCAGTCCGTACATGAGGTTGGCGTTCTGCACCGCCTGTCCGGCAGCGCCCTTCACCAAGTTGTCGAGGACCACCGTAACCACGACACGTCCGCTGTGCTCGTCGAAGCAGCCCTGCAACTGCACGGCATTGCTGCCGTAGACCGAGGCAGTGGCGGGTTGGCGGCCGGATGGAAGCACCTGTACGAAGGCTTCGTCGCGGTAGGCATCTTGCAGCAGGGCATAGACATCGAGCGTGGTGCCGCCGGTGACGCGTGCCGTGAGTGTGGCCAGGATGCCGCGCGACATGGGTGCCAGGATCGGCGTGAAGGAGAGCCGCACCGGTTCGGATACCAGGGATTGCAGCGTTTGCTCGATCTCCGGCGTGTGCTGGTGGACGCCACCGACCTTGTAGGCGGTCATGGAGCCCATGACCTCGGTGGCCAGCAGTGATTCGCTGGCCTTGCGGCCGGCGCCACTGGTCCCGCTGGCCGCCACCGCCACCAGGTCGGAGGTGTCGACATGCGGCAGCAGCGGGGCGAAGCCCAGTGCGATGGCGGTGGCATAGCAGCCGGGATTGGCGACGCGCGCGGCCGCGGCGATCTCCGTCCGATCCATGAGCTCCGGCAACCCGTAGACCCACGAACCAGCATGGTCGAAACCCGGGTAGTAGCGCGCCCAGGCCACGGCATTCCGGAGACGGAAATCGGCCCCCAGGTCAACCACCTTCACCTGCTCCGGCAGTTGTGCGACGAGGGCAGCCGAGGCCCCGTGCGGAAGCGCCAGGAACACCAGATCGGCAGATGACAGCGTCTCGGCGTGCGTGGGTTCCAATATGCGATCGGGCAGCGCCATCAGTTGCGGATGCACTGCGTGCAGGGACTGGCCGGCATGGGAGGCAGCAGTCACCACGGTGACGGCGAACTCGGGGTGCCCGTGGAGCAAGCGAAGAAGCTCGCCACCGGCATACCCGGAGGCACCGACAACGGCAACGGCGGTGGTCATGGCCGCAGTATAGGTAATATGCGCATAGATGCATACTCTCTGACGTCCGCCGCCAGTCAGCGCAGTACCGCCCCCAAGGACTCCGCTGCAGAGACCGCTGCCGCCCGCAGCTTCGACAACTCGGACTCCGTCAGGGTGCGATCGCCGGCGCGCAGTCGCAGGGCGAAGGCCAGCGAGCGATGTCCGTCCGGCACCTGCCCGCCGCTGAAGACGTCAAAGCAGCGCACCGCTTCGCACTCGTCACCCAGGGCCGCTTCCAGAACAGCCTGCAGACGAGCCGCCGAAACCGAGTTCGGCGTGATGAAGGCAAGATCCTGCAGCGCCACCGGGAAGGTTCGTACCGGCTGGGCAGCAACCGGCTCCCCCGGTAGGGCATAGAGGGCCTCAAGATCCAACTCGAAGGCCGCGCTGCCGCGAGGCAGGCCATAGTTCGCGGCCACCTTGGGATGCAGCTCGCCGGCGTGGCCGATGACCTTGCCATCGAGCGCGAGCGCAGCGCAGCGACCGGGGTGCCAGGGCGCGCGTTCCCCGGCCGCTACCACCAGCTCCACGCCCGCCACCTGTGCCAGAGTGCGGGCAACGTCGATGGCGTCGGACCAGGTGGCCGTACGCCCGGGAGAAAGTGGTCCAGCCAGCAGTCGCTGGCCCACGAAGATGCCGGCCGCACGCTCGGGTTGCACCGGCACCGCTGCCTCGATGGCGGCCAGCTCGACATCCGTGGGGCGGTGTGCGATGCCTGGTTGCGGCGCAGCAGCGCGGGAACGCGAAGGCGTCGTGACCATGGCCAGTTCGAAGATCGCCAGGTCGCGTTGTCCGCGGCCCACGTTGCGTTGCGCAGCTGCCAGCAGCGTCGGCAGCAGCGTGCTTCGCATCAACGGCGCCTCCGCATTCAGGGGGTTGAGCAGGGCAATCGCCTCACGACGCTCATCAGTCGCGGGCAGCAGCATGGCATCGAAATCAGCGGCGCTGATGAAGGGGTAATTGATGATCTCGGTCATGCCGCCGTATGCGAGTGCACGCGAAAGGCGGCGGCGAAGACGCTGCCGGTCGGTGAGGCCGCGGCCACCTCGTGGCACTGGGAGCAGCGCGGGGATGCGGTCGTAGCCGATGAAGCGCGCGACCTCCTCGACCAGTTCCGCGGCGCCCATGAGGTCCGGACGCCAGCTGGGTGCGACCACGGAGAGCGGGTCGACACCCTCGACCTGGCAGCCCACCGCGCGCAGTGCCTGTTCCATGTCCGCCGCCGGCACTGGATATCCGATGAGTCGAGTGGCCGCGTCAGCCGGCAGGCTGATGGCGGTGCGGGAGGATCGCAGGTCGTGGACGGCAGTGCCGGTGTGGACGGCTCCGCCGAACTCGACCAGCAGATTCACAGCACGTGCGCTCGCCGCCTCCTGGATGGCGTCGTCGACACCACGCTCGAAACGCTTGGAGGCCTCGGAGATCAGGCCATGGCCTCGAGACTGGATGCCGATGGCGGTGGCGTCGAAATGCGCCGCCTCGATGACGATGGCCCGGGAGTGGTCGTCGATCTCCGTGCTCAGGCCACCCATGGTTCCTGCCAGGGCGATCGCTCCCGAAGGGTCGGCGATGACGACGTCGCTGCCCGAGAGTGCACGCTTCAGGTGATCGAGAGTCTCCAACGTCTCACCGGGAAGCGCGCGGCGCACCTGCACGTCCCCCGCCAGTTTGCTGCGGTCGAAGGCGTGCAGGGGCTGCCCGAGCTCGAACATGACGTAGTTCGTGACGTCAACCGCAAGGGACAGATTGCGCACGCCCACCATTTGCAGTCGTCGCTGCATCCAGATCGGCGTAGGTGCCTGGGGATCGAAGTGCTCGAGCGTGCGCAGCACGATGTGATCCGCGCCCTCGACGATCTGCACACGCGTGACCGCGGAACCGGTAGGTGCGAGAGCTTCGATGGCCAGCGCCAGATCGTGGAAGGGCCAGCCCGTGGCGAGCGCAAGCTCACGCGCCGCACCACGGACGGACATGGCATAGCCGCGGTCAGGCAGCACGTTGAGCTCGATGACCTCGTCACGCAACCGCAACAACTCGATGGCATCGGTGCCCAGTTCCGGATCCAGACCAAGGGTGGCAAGCCGGATGATGCCGTTGTGGTCATCGCCCATGGCCAGCTCGCGGGCAGAGCAGATCATGCCGTCGGACACATGGCCGTAAGTCTTGCGAGCAGCGATGGCGAAGCCACCGGGCAGCACCGCACCGGGCAATGAGACGACGACTTTGTCACCCTCGAAGAAGTTGCCGGCACCGCAGACGATGCCATGCACCTCCCCGTTGCCGACTTCGACCTGACACCAGCGAATGGTCTTGCCATTGCTCTGCGGCTCTTCAACGAAGGACAGGACGCGGCCCACCACGACCGGTCCCACCAAGCCCTCCCCCACCACCTCGGTGCTCTCGGGCTCGATGCCGATGCGCACGAAGGCCTCGGCGATCTCCTGCAGAGTGGCGGTGGACGGAATGTCGATGAAGTCCTGCAACCAGGAACGGGGAACGCGCATCAGAATTCAACTCCGAACTGCTGCGAGAAGCGAACGTCGCCTTCGAACATGTCACGAAGGTCTGTGATGCCGTGGCGGAACATGAGCGTGCGCTCCAGGCCCATGCCGAAGGCGAAGCCTGTGTACCTTGACTCATCAATGCCACATGCGCGCAGCACCGCGGGATTCACCATGCCGCAGCCGCCCCATTCGATCCAGCGGGGACCGCCCTTGGCCTGCGGGTACCAGATGTCGAACTCGGCACTGGGCTCGGTGAAGGGGAAGTAGGACGGACGCCAGCGCACCTTGGCATCGGGACCGAACATGGTCTGCGCGAAATGCAGCAGCGTGCCCTGCAAGTGGGCCATGGTGAGGCCCTCATCAACGGCCAGGCCCTCGACCTGGCTGAAGACCGGTGAATGCGTTGCGTCGAGTTCGTCGGTGCGGAACACGCGGCCCGGTACCACCACGTAGATGGGAGGCTGCCTGGACAGCATGGTGCGTGCCTGCACCGGTGAGGTGTGCGTGCGTAGCACCAGATGGCTGTGCTCCGGAGCAACGAAGAAGGTGTCCTGCATGCCCCGTGCCGGGTGCTCCGCAGGGATGTTGAGGGCGTCGAAGTTGAACCACTCGGCCTCCAGCTCGGGGCCTTCCGCCACCTCCCAGCCCATGGCCAGAAAGACATCGCCCACATACTCGGAGAGTGCCGTGAGCGGATGCCGGGCACCGCGCGGCAGGTCGTCGACGACCAGCGTGACGTCCACCCGCTCCTCCGCCAGCATGCGCTCCTCCGCCTCTGCCTCCAGCACGACCGCGCGCTCCTCTAGCGCGCGCTTGATCTCCTGGCGTGCCTTGCCGACACGGGCACCGGCGTCGGCCTTGGCAGCGGGTGGTAGTGCGCCGATCTCGCGATTGGCCAACGCCAACGCGGAACGGTCGCCGGCATGCTCGAGGCGCGCTGCCTTCAGTAACTCCAGGTCGGTGGCAGCTGCGATGTCGGCCAGAGCCTGGGCCAAGGCCGAGGCGACCGCCTCAGCGTCGAGCGCCGAGACCTGCTTCGGGTCGTAGTTGCTGTTGGGTGCGGACACGATTTCTCCTTCGCGAGCGAGTGTATTTGAGCGAAGATGCGGGGCCCTCGGGCACCCGCTAGCTAAATCGTGCGCGAACTGTTGCGAAAAGGGCGATAGCTGCGGCCACCGCCACGTTGAGGCTCTCCGCCTCGCCCGGCATGGGAATGGAGACGGCCTGCACGCGGGTGAGCAACTCGCCGGGCAGCCCGTGCGCCTCGGAGCCCAACCACCAGGCCGTGGGTTCAAGCAACATCTCGTCGGCCAGATCGAAGAGGGCGGTAGCGCCTTGCCCGGCCAGCCCGTAGGAGGCTATGCCGGCGCCGGACAGGGCCCGCGCCGTGGCGACAGCATCAAGGCCCTGGACGACAGGCAGGTGGAAGAGCGAGCCCGCGCTGGAGCGGATGATCTTGCCGTTGAAGACATCGACACTGCCGCTCGTGACCAGCACAGCATCGGCACCGGCAGCATCCGCGGTGCGAATGATGGTGCCGAGATTGCCCGGATCACTGATGCCCACGCATACCGCGAGCAACTGCGGCCCCTCGGCCAGCACGTCCTCGAGCGCGCGCAAGGGCATGGTGCAGACGGCAACAACTCCCTGCGGCTGCTCAGTCTCGGACAGCGATTCGATGGCACGTGAGGTGACGAAGGCTGTGGCCTCGTCACCGAACTCCTCGACCATCGCGTCACGCGTGTGGTCGACCAGCAGGGTCTGTACCAGCCCGGCGTTGAGCGCCTCGCGGACGGCCTGCGGGCCCTCGGCCAGGAAGAGCTTCTGATCGCGCCGCTCACGCGGCTTCAACAACGCACGAGCCCCGACAACCAGGCCGGCGTGCGGTCCCAGGATGTCGGGGCTCATGGCTTGATGATGACTAGGCGGCAGGCAGCGCGGCCTTGGCCGTGGCAACGAGCGACGCGAAGGCGGCGGCATCGTTGACGGCAAGTTCCGCGAGCATGCGGCGATCGACCTGAACGCCGGCCAGGTTCAAGCCCTGGATGAAGCGGTTGTAGGTCATGTCGTTCTGACGGGCTGCTGCGTTGATACGGGTGATCCACAGCTTGCGGTAGTCCGCCTTCTTGTCCTTGCGGTGGTCGTAGGCATAGACCCAGGAGCGAGTGACCTGCTCCTTGGCCTTGCGGTACAGGCGCGAACGCTGACCGCGGTAACCACTGGCCTCTTCCAGGACGGCGCGACGCTTCTTGGCGGCGCCCATTGCGCGCTTGACACGTGCCATTTTCTAACGCTCCTTAGCGCAGACCGAGAAGGCGCTGGGCGACCTTCGTGTCGGGGGCGGACAGTTCGGCATCCATGCCGAGGCGGCGCGTACGACGCGACGACTTGCCCTCGAGCTTGTGACGCATGTTCGTCTGCTCGTGCGTGATCTTGCCCGAGCCTGTGCGCTTGAAGCGCTTCTTCGCACCGCTGTGCGTCTTCATCTTCGGCATGTGTTCCCGCCCTATTCGTTGACTGCGGCCGCAGAGTCGTCCGCGGACCGTCGCTTCGCCTCGGAGGCCCGCTTGCGATTGGGGCCGATCACCATCGTCATGTTGCGTCCGTCCTGCAACGGAGCTGACTCGATGCTGCCGAGTTCGCCGATATCCTCGGCGAGCTTCTGCAGCAAGCGGTATCCCAATTCGGGGCGGCTCTGCTCACGACCACGGAACATGATCGTGACCTTCACCTTGTCACCCTGCTTGAGGAAGCGCTCGATGTGGCCCTTCTTCGTGTCGTAGTCGTGCTGGTCGATCTTGGGACGCAACTTCATTTCCTTGATCACGGTCTGGACCTGGTTCTTGCGAGCCTCGCGCGCCTTCTGCGCGGCCTCGTACTTGAACTTGCCGTAGTCCATGATCTTGCACACCGGGGGCCGCGCGGTGGGCGCGACCTCTACGAGATCGAGATCAGCCTCAAGCGCCAGACGCAGGGCGTCCTCGATGCTCACAATGCCGATCTGCTCGCCCTCCGGACCCACGAGGCGCACCTCGGGGACACGGATCCGATCGTTGATCCTTGGTTCGACGCTGATAACTACTCCTTGCTCGAAGCTGTTCGGGGACCCTGCAGCCGAAAAGCAACTGCCCCGTCGCACACAAGCGACAGGGCAGACAGGAAGTCGCGCAACTCACCACCGAAGCGGTGTCTTACGCGGAGCGGCTTACGCTGCTCGTGACCTGAACCAGACAACTCAAGGCCGTCAGGTGGGAGTGCCCTCCACTTGTGCATCGGGACCCGATTACTCGGTTCCCGAGGTCGGGTGGGAGTCTACGGGCATGAGCGACGAAACCCCAACTTCGATCACCGCTGCCCGCGATCTGGCCGCACTGGCGGCCACCGAGATCCTGGGCGCGACCATCGTCGACCTCATGACGGCCGCGGCCGTGAAGCTGGGCCTCTATGAGGGTGGCGAGGAGACCCGCGACCTGGCCGAGGCCCGCATCCTGATCTCCGCCATCGCCGGGCTCATCGACGGCGCCGCCCCCGAACTGGGCAGCCAGCACGCCGCTCCCCTGCGCGACGGCCTGCGCTCGCTGCAACTGGCCTTCCGTGAGTACTCCGACATACCGGACGCCCCCGGCGCCGGTCCCGGGGAGAAGTACACCGGCGCAGTGAGCAAACGCGTCAGCTCGCTGACGTGATTTGCGAGCCAGCTGGTGTTGAGCGCGCAGCGCGAACATACCGGCGCGGTGTACCCCTCGCTTCGCTCCTGAGCGCTAGCCGTCGAGGCCGCTGGCCAGCCGTAGTTCGCCGGCCTGCA
>JAKAIC010000044.1 GCA_021814565.1 Actinomycetes bacterium
CAGCCCACCCATCGGCGAGAAGGCACCGGGCACTGTCTGGGGCTCTTCGTGCAAGCCGCTGGCGTCGGGTGCATACCCTACGGCCGACACCGCGGGGTCGAGCTCGCGGTAGTCGAAGCGCGTGGCCGCCAGACCCAGGGGCTGGAGCAGTTCCTGCGCGACGAATTCTGCGTAGCTACCGCCTGTGACGCCGGCGATGATGCGGCCCAGCAGGGCGTACCCGAGGTTTGAGTACTCGAAGCCCTCGCGAGGACCGTGAATTCGCGACATGCCGGCCCGCACCATGGCGTCGAACTGCTCCAGTGGCGTGGGCTCGTGCCGGTCGCCCCAGGGATCGTCGGTGGGGAATCCGCCATTCATGGTGAGCAGGTCCCGGACGGTCGTGACCTCATCGTCGAAACCGACGAGGTGGGTGCGAACCGTGTCGTCGAGACGCAACTGCCCCCTGTCACGCAGCAGCAGCACCGCCGCAGCCGTGAAGCTCTTGGTCATCGAGGCAATGCGGTAGACGCTGTCAGCGTCCGGCGTGCGCTCGGCACCCAGTTGCAGGGTGCCCGCGCCGTGCACTTCGAGCAACTCCCCATCCCGGGAAACCGCAAGCACCACGCTAGGCAGTTCCCGGTCCTGAGCGAAGGCGCGGACGGTGGAGGCAATATCAAGATCCATGTGGACAGTCTGCCGCTCGTACACTGAGGAACATGAGGACGCGTCCCGAGGAGGTGCTCGCGGCGATTCGCGAGCAGAAGTACACCTACCGTCAGAAGCTGCAGGTACTGGCCGGATTGGCCGAGAATCTGCTGGATGAGCCGGCACTGGGGCCGGAAGCCGCAGCCGCGCTGGAAGCCCGGATCATCTGCGACATGTATGAAGGGCACGCCCCCTACCGCGCGCGCTACATCCTCCCCGATTACGCCCTGGCCCTGCGCAAAGGCTCTGATTTCCTGGAATTGCCACCCGCGACTGACCTCGATGAGGCGCTGGCACACCTGCTCATCATGTACAGCAACGTGCCATCGATCACCGGCTTCCCGGTGTACTTCGGCGACCTTGACAGCCTGCTGCTGCCCTACGTCGGCCCTGCCATCGACGATGAAACCCTGCACCGCAAGCTGCGCCTGTTCTGGATCTCGCTCGATCGCATGTTCCCCGACGCCTTCGCGCACACCAACCTCTCGCCCGTGTACAACCGCGTCGCCCGCACCATCCTGCAACTGGAGCGCGAGTTGCTGCAGGTGGTGCCGAACATCTCGCTCAAGGTGCACCCCACGCTCACCAGTGATGAGTACCTGCTGGACGCCATCAACACGGTGTTCGCCAACGGCAAGCCGCACTTCATCAACGACGATCTCATGCAGCACGATCTGGGCGAGCACTACGCGGCGGTGAGCTGCTACAACTCGCTGAAGGTCGGCGGCGGCTCCCACACCCTCTCGCGCCTGAACCTCAAGCAATCGGTGCTGGCGCACCACGGCGATGTGGATGCCTGGTTCGCGAGCACGCTGCCCCACCATGTGGAGCTCACGGGTGAGCTCATGGCCTCACGCATCCGTTTTCTGGTCGAGGAGTCGCACTTCTTCGATTCCTCCTGGCTGGCTCGGGAGGGACTCATCTCGCTCGACCGCTTCAGCGCCATGTTCGGCATCTTCGGACTGGCCGAGGCCGTCAATCTGCTCATGGAGCGCAGCGGCAGGAGCGGCACCTACGGCCATGATGAGGAGGCCGACGCCCTCTCGTACCGCATCACCTCATCCATCGCCCAGCTGGTGGCCGAGTTGCCACTCCCGTATTGCGCTGGCAACAACGGGCACGCCTTCCTGCACTCGCAATCCGGAATCGATCTCGATCTCGATGTCACGGCCGGTACGCGCATCCCCATCGGCAGCGAACCGCCGCTACTGCGCCACCTGCAGACGGTGAGCCGACACCATCGCTTCTTCCAGTCGGGCGTCAGTGACATCCTGCACTTCGACGACATGGCCGTGCGCAACCCCGAGGCCATCGTCGACATCATCCGCGGCGCCTTCGCCTCACAGATGCGCGACTTCACCTTCAACCTCAACAGCAATGACTTCATCCGCATCACCGGCTACATGGTGCGCAAGAGCGACCTCGCCAAACTGCCGGCTGCGCGTCACAGTTCCACCTTCCTGGGCGCCGGCTCGGTGGAGAACTCGCATGTGACGGACCGGGCGCTGAAGCGCGTTGTGAGCCATGAGTCATCACCAGTCGCTGGTCTCTGACTTCCTGCCCTTCACCTGGGTGGATGGGCCGGGCAACCGCCTCGTCATCTTCTTCCAGGGCTGCAACTTCGACTGCCTGGCCTGCCATAACCCACAGACCATCCCCTTGCAGTCGGTAGCCGCGCACACCTGGACGGTCGAGGACGTGCTGCAACGTGTGCGCACGTCCATGCCCTTCATCCGCGGCATCACGGTGTCCGGTGGTGAGGCCACGCTGCAATGGCCGTTCCTCGTCGAACTCTTCACCCGCATCAAGCAGGACGAGGAATTCGCCCACCTCACCACCTTCATCGACAGCAACGGTCACGTGGAACCCGCAGTATGGGAAGCACTCCTGCCCGTCACCGACGGCGTGATGCTCGACCTCAAGGCAGTGGACGGCACCCTGCATACGGAGCTGACCGGCCACAGCAACGCCCTGGTGCTCGATTCCATCCGCTATCTGGCGGCTGCCGGCAAGCTCTACGAGACCAGGCTCATGCTGGCCCCGGACCGCAACGACTCCGACGAGCAACTGCGCACCACCGCCCAGTGGCTGCTTGGCGTCGACCCCCTGATGCGGGTGAAGATCAACCACTTCCACGCCCACGGCACACGATCACCCGCCAGCAACTGGGCAGAGGCCGACGAGGCACGCCGCCAGCGCAATCGCCAGGTGTTGCTGGAGGCGGGCGTCCAGTACCTCTGCTGAAGCATCGGGCGGGAAGTCCAGCAGCGAGATGGGCGGGGCGGTCCCGCCGAGGATCTGCGCTGCCGCGTAGCCTGCGGTCAAGGCAAAGGAGAGGACCGTCATGCTCAAGGGCTTCAAGGAATTCATCATGCGCGGCAACGTGGTCGATCTCGCGATCGCCGTCGTCATCGGCGCGGCCTTCAGCGGCATCGTCACGCAACTCACGAAGTCGTTCATCGAGCCGCTCATCAAGTTGGTCGGCGGTGGCGGCGTGAGCGGTGGAGCCTTCACCGTCAACGGAGTGCCCTTCGACTGGGCCGCCTTCATCAACGCCTGCATCAACTTCCTGATCGTCGCGGCCGTCATCTACTTCCTGATCGTGGTGCCCATGAACAAGATCAAGGAGCGGGCCGCCAGGAAAGCCGAGCCGCTGATCGTCTCGGATCCCGAGGACCTGGTACTGCTGCGCGAGATCCGCGACCTGCTCAGAAGCCGGCAGGACTGAGCCAACGCCCGTCAGGCAATGGCGGCGCTGACGACAGCCTTGGCCTCCTCCTGCACCTGGGCCAGGTGTTCCGGTCCCCGGAAGGACTCGGCGTAGATCTTGTAGACGTCCTCGGTGCCGGACGGGCGTGCCGCGAACCAGGCGTTCTCCGTCATCACCTTGAGGCCACCGATGGCGGCGCCATTGCCGGGTGCATTGGTGAGCGACTGTCGGATGGGCTCACCCGCCAGCGTCGTCGCCGTCACCTGTGACGGTGAGAGCTTGGCCAGCGCCGCCTTCTGTTCGCGCGTGGCCACGGCGTCGATGCGAGCGTAGGCCGGGGCACCGAAACGCTCGGTGAGGTTGCGGTAGCGCTGGGCAGGCGATTCGCCGGTGACCGCGAGCATCTCCGAGGCCAGCAGTGCGAGGATGATGCCGTCCTTGTCGGTGCTCCAGGGACTGCCGTCGAAGCGCAGGAAGGACGCGCCGGCGCTCTCCTCCCCGCCGAAGACCACGCTGCCGTCGAGCAGGCCGGGTACGAACCATTTGAAACCGACAGGCACCTCCAGCAGTGTGCGACCGAGCGAGGCCACCACACGATCGATCATCGAGGATGACACTGCCGTCTTACCGATGGCGCTGGCCGGATTCCACTGCGGACGATGGGCTACCAGATACTCGATGGCCACCGCCAGGTAGTGGTTGGGATTCATGAGCCCGCCATCGGGCGTGACGATGCCGTGACGATCGGAGTCAGCGTCATTGCCGGTGGAGATGGCGAACGCCTCGCGATTGCTGATGAGCGAGGCCATGGCATAGGGCGATGAGCAATCCATGCGGATCTTGCCGTCCCAATCCAGGGACATGAAGCGCCAGGTGGGATCGGTCAGTGGGTTGATCACCGTGAGGTCGATACGGTGGCGTTCGGCGATGGCGGCCCAGAAGTCCACCGAGGCGCCGCCCAGGGGGTCGGCTCCGATGTGCAACCCAGCGTCACGGATGGCATCGAGATTCAGCACCCGGGGCAGGTCCTCGACGTAGGTGGCAACGAAGTCGTAGCGACCACAGGCGGCGACGGCCTGGCTGGAGTGGACCCGCCTGATGTGCTGCGCACCGGATGCCAGCAGTGCATTGGCGCGAGCCTGCACCACCGCGGTGATGTCGGTGCCCGCGGGGCCACCGTCCGGCGGGTTGTACTTGAAGCCACCATCACGGGGCGGATTGTGCGATGGCGTGACGACGATGCCGTCCGCGCGACCCGGATCATCGAGAGCGCGACCGCGGTTGTAGGTGAGGATGGCATGCGAGACCGCAGGCGTGGGCGTGACACGATCAGCACTGTCGATGAGCACCTCGACGCCATTGGCGATGAGTACTTCGAGGGCCGTGGTCCACGCCGGCGTGCTCAGTGCATGCGTGTCGCGTCCGATGAACAGGGGGCCACGAATGCCCTGAGCCTGGCGATACTCGACGATGGCCTGGGTTGCTGCCGCGATGTGGTCGTCGTTGAAGGCGGCGTCGAAAGCCGATCCACGGTGCCCGGAGGTGCCGAAGGCCACGCGCTGCGCGACATCCTCCGCGTCCGGATGGAGCGTGTAGTACGCGGTGATCAACGCCGAAACGTCGACCAGGTCCTCAGCGAGCGCAACTGTCCCCGCGCGTGGATGCGCCATCTTCCCTCCCAGGTGAGGGCCCCATCTTGGCAGTCCCCTCGGCTTTGATGACGGGCGCCCTGCCGCCCCGTCACGGTGGTGGCTACTTGAGCTTGGCCTGTGCCTGCTGTGCGCGCGTGATGGCCGCGATCAGCTGCTTCTGGGCCTGGCCGTAGGCAGTGAAGTCCCCGGCCTTCAGTGCCGCCTCGCCGGCCGCGTACGCAGCACTGGCATCGGAGAGGGCACTGCTCAGTTCCTGTGCCGTCGTCTGGTTGTTCGGTGAGTTCGGTGTGGTTGCGCCGCCCGGTGTCGTAGGTGTCGTCGTCGACGAGGGCACGGTCTGGGTCCCGGACGACACACCGATAACGGCGCGCAGCGCCTGGTCGAGGGTGTCAGCCATCACCACCTGCTGGCCGAAGCTGACAATCACCTTGCGCAGCAACGGATATCCATTGCCACCGGTGGCCTGCACATACACCGGCTCCACGTAGAGCACGCCCCCACCGACCGGCAACGACAGCAGGTTGCCGAGCACCACATCGGAGCCGCCTCGACGCAGCAGTGACAGCGAACTGGAGATGTTGGGATCTGATTCGAAGTTGTTCTGCGCCTGCACCGGGCCGGGGATGGTGGTCTGGCTCGGCAATTGCAGGATGCGGATGGTGCCGTAATCGGGACCCGGCTCCGAATTCACCACCATCAGCGCCGCCAGCGAGGGCCGCTTGGCGGGAGCGAAGGTGGAGGTGACACTGAAGGCTGCCGTCTTGCTGCCCGGCGTCTGCAGCGTCAGGTAGTAGGGCGGCTGGGTGCCGGCGGCACGCGTGGGATCGTCGGGGATGATCCAGAAGTTCTCGCCCGAGAAGAAGGAACTGGGATCGGTGATGTGGTACTTCTTCAGCACATCTCGCTGCACCTTGAAGAGATCCTCGGGGTAGCGCAGCTGCGGCAGCAGCTCGGCCGGAATCTGCTGCTTGGGGGTCACGGTGCCGGGGAATGCCTTCTCCCAGACCTTGAGCACAGGATCGGAGGCATCCCACGCATAGAGCCGCACGGTGCCGTCGTAGGCATCAACGGTGGCCTTCACCGAGTTGCGCATGTAGTTCACGCTGCGACCGGTGAGATCGTAGGCGGGGTTGGTGACGGCATCGGAAATGGCATCGGTCAACAGAGTGTGCTGCGAGTAGGGGTAATTGGTGGACGTGGTGTAACCATCCAGCACCCATTGGATACGACCGTTCACGACCACTGGGTAGGCGTCGCTGTCGACGGTGAGCCAGGGCGCGATCTTCTCAACCCGCGCTCGGGGTTCGCGGATGTAGAGGATGCGCGAGGAGCTGCTGATGGCGTTGGAAAGCAGGATGTTCTGCTCGCTGAAACGCGCGGCGAAGAGCAGCCGGTTGAGGGTGCTGCCGAGCGGTACACCACCCGTGCCGGTGTACGTGTAGTTCTGCTGCCCATTGGCAGCCTTGTCATCCGGGTAATCAAGCTCACGCGGCTTGGCGCCTGCTGGCGCACCGACAATCGAGTACTGCGGCGAGCCCTCACCGAAGTAGACCCGGGGCTGCTTGATATTCAGCGCGCCAGTCGGCGGCACATCCGATTCGTAGAAGGCCGGCTGGCCATCCGCAGTAACCGCGTTGTCGGCTGCCGCCACCATGCCGATGCCGTGCGTGTAGATGAGCGTCGAGGTGACCCAGTTGCGTTGCGAATTGGGGATTCCGTCGAGATTCACTTCACGGACGGCCGCCACCGACTCCTGCGGCTTGCCGTTCTTCAGCAGCCTCGCGATATCGAGCGTGTTGGGGAAGGAGTAGAAGCCTTTGATCTGCTGCAACTGCTGGAAGGTGGAGCCGATGATGTTGGGATCCATCAGGCGGATATGCGACAGCGTGCTGCTCGCACCCGCGATGGCGGTGGCATTCACGCTGTCAACCGCGCTGTACTGCTCGACCTTGACGTCGGCGATGCCGTAGGCCGCGCGAGTACTGGCAATACTGCGCGCGATGTACGGCGATTCCTTGGCCTGCTCGTTGGGCTTCACCTGCAGCTGCTGCACAAGTGCCGGCCAGGCTGCGGAGATCAGGACGCTGGACAGCACCATAAGTGCCGTGCCCAGAGCGGGCAGGGCCCAATTGCATCGCACCGCATTGGCGAAGAAGAGCAGGGCACACACGATGGCGATGCCGGAAAGGGTGGTGGTACCGGGCAGAACCGCGTGCGCATCCGCGAACTGCAGGCCGGTGATGAGTGAGTTGTCGGCCGTCGCCAGGTCGTAGCGATCCAGCCACAGCGACCCACCGTGGGCCAGGAGGAAGAGGCCACCGAGCACCGAGAGCTGAATGCGCGCTGCGGACGATGTGCGCTCGCCACTCTGCGGGCGCAGTCCGCCGTACATGTAGTGCATGGCCAGCGAGGCGATGAGGGCGATCACGATGGTGGTGTTGAGCAATCCCAGCACCACACGCAACCAAGGCATAGTGAAGGTGAAGAAGGAAGCGTCGAGACCGAATTGCGGATCCACCTGGCCGAAGGGCACGGCATTGCGCCACTGCAGATAGGTGTTCCACTGCTGCGAGGCGGCAGTTCCTGCGAAGAAGGCGATGAGCAGGCCGCCGCCGATGGTAGCGACCAGCCGCACCGGCTCGAAGGCGCGACGGTACTGGTCCAGCGCCTCCATCTCCGGAGTACTGGGCACGAATGCCGGACGACCGCTATAGGCCCAGAGCATGCTGGCGACGAATCCGCCACCGGTGATCAGCCCCGCCACCACGAAGAGCAGGGCCTTGGTGATGAGCACCGTGGTGAAGACCGAGGTGAAGTTGACGGAGTCGTACCACAACTTGTCGGTCCAGACGCCGGCCAGGCTCAGAAAGGCGGCCACCGCCAGTCCCAGAATGACGGCAACCACGATGAAGATGCGCTGACGGGCCGGGGGGCGTTCGTCGATCATGGCCTCAGGCTAATGGCGCCACCGCCCCCGCGGTGCATCGGATCTACTCGTTTCTGGGGAAGGGCTTGCGCATGGCTTCACGGAATCGATCCATTTCGCTGATCCCGCGCTCGTGCTCCTCGGGCGTGGCGATGCGGCCACGACGCGACACCCACAGCCCAGCGGCTGCGGTTGCTGCTATCGGCACCAAGAGCCAAAGCAAAACGCCCATGAAGACCTCCTTCGGCAAGGGTACGGCAGTGGTGGCAGGCGTTGGCCCACGGGACTTCCTCCACGACAATGGTGGTTGCACGTAACATGGATTTGGAGCCGATCATGGAACAGCCGTTCGACATGTCGAATCTCGGCGCAATGCTGCAGCAATTGGGCGCCATGATGCAGCGCACCGTCCCCGAGGGCGGCATCGACTGGGAAGGCGTGCGCCAGGCAGCCCGGGCCACCATCGCACAGCAGCCCGACCCCAGCGTCGTGGGCGCAGAACGCGATCGCGTGCGCGCCGCCAGTGAACTCGCACAACTGTGGCTCGACGGCGCCACCGGGCTTGCCGCACCCAGCCTGCAGAGCGCAGCCTGGAGCCGCAGTGAGTGGCTGGAGGGCACCTTCGAGGCCTGGAAAGGGTTCCTGCAACCGATCGCCCTGTCCATGGAGCGCGGCGTCACGGAGACGATAGCGGCGCAGGATCTTCCCCAGGAGGCACAAGCCATGCTGGGACCCATGCTCGCCATCGCCGGGCGCCTGGCCTCGGTGATGGCTGCCCAGCAGGTGGGGCAGGCGCTCGGCACTCTGGCCCGAGACTCCTGGAGCACCTCGGATGTTGGTTTGCCGCTGGCAGGCAGCGGCGTGACGGCGCTGGTGACCGCGAACACCGCAAACTTTGCCGAGCAGAACGGGCTCGATCTTCGTGATCTCGAGACCTATCTGGCACTTCGCGAAGCCGCCACCCAGCGCTTGTTCCACGCCGCACCGTGGCTTGCAGCCCGCATCCGTGACTCCATCGCCGAGTACGCCAACGGCGTGCATATCGATAGCGGGCGCCTGCAGGAGCTCATAGGCGAGCTGGATCTGCAGGATCCCGCGGCATTGCAGTCGGCGCTTGCTGTCGGTGGGCTGGAACTGCCCATGACCGCCGGCCAATCCAGCGCCATCGCACGCGTGGAGCTGCTCATCACCCTGATCGAGGGCTGGGTCGACCACGTGGTCGAAGCGGCGCACGGTGGCCGCATCGGAAGTGCCGGCGTCATCCGTGAGGCATTGCGACGGCGGCGCGCCACCGGCGGTCCGGCGGAGCGCACCTTCGCTCAGCTGCTCAGCCTGGAGTTGAGGCCGCGCAAATTGCGTGAGGCCAGCGAATACTGGGCGGCCATGGACGCTGACGCGCGTGACGCCGCGTGGCGTCATCCGGACTTCCTGCCGTCATCGCTGGATGAGATTTCCTGAACCGCTCGGCGATTGCCTTATCCACCGCTGCGCCGCGTCTCCATCCACAGGTCACGGGGTGCATCGCCGCAGGTCAGCGCAGGTGTGCTTGCGACCGTGCACAGGCAAGGCCGGACTTTTCCCCAAGCCATCGGCGAACTATCCACGGGTCATGCACAGGCATTGCGAAGTTATCCCCAGTCCGGATCCGTCACGTCATGGAGCAGGGCATTGACGAGTCCCGAACACAACACCAAGGTTGGCCCCGAACGTCCTCGAGAAAACGGCCGGTTCACGCTTGGGGAAGGTTGTGGACCGGATATGCGGCTTGAGGACGTTCTCCATTTCCCGGCGGCTTAGCCAGCGGACGCAACACAAGAATCCGGGCCCGCAGCTCATTGCTGCGGGCCCGGAGCGTGTTCAGAAGTCTGGTCAGGCCTTGCCGAGAATGCGCACCACTGTGGTACCGCACACCGGGCACTTGCCCTTGCCCATACGGCGTCCGTTCGTCTCCTCGACGCGGCGCTCGATCGGGGACCTCTTGGCCTTGCACTTCACGCAGTAGGCCTCGCCCTCAAACGCTTCTGCCATGGCTACCTCCTCGTTCCTGCGCCGTCGCCTTCCGACCGGCGGTCGGATGCGCGTGGCGCGTTCGTTTGCACCTCACGGTGCGATGTAGCCGACGGGTCGGCTGGTGTCCGATCGGACGCGCACACCGTATCCGGTGTTCAGGGCAGCTCCGGCACGCAACGCCGCCCGAACTGGTGATTTATCCGTTTTGTGACGATTTCTCCTCAGCGATTCTCCGAAATCGCCCAATATCCACAGGCCCTCCCGCCCGAAGATCATCCCCATGGACATCCCCCTGCTTGCACCCCACACCCTGCTGGCCTGGCTCGACGCGGACCACCTGATTGTCGAGGACCCCGCCGCACCGCAATCCCAGGTGCTCATCGGAAACGCCAAACCCGGCATCCTGCGCTGGCTGCGCAGTTGCGATGGCTCGCGCAACCTCGAACAACTCCTGAAGGAGGCGCCCGGACTCACCGAGGACTCCGCCCGCGAACTGCTGGACGCGCTCCAGGCATCGGGGCTGCTGAGCCTGCACGCGGCAGAGCCCTCGCTCACCGCCCAGCTGAGCAGCGAGCAGCGCGCCGTCCTGGGACAGGACCTTGACGCGCTGGCGCTGAGCGGTGCCACCGACGGCTTCCGGCGTCGCCAGGAGCACCACATCTGGATCGATGGTGCCAACCGTGTCGCTCACGCGCTGCTGGAGGTGCTGGGTGCGGCACACGTGGGGTCGTTGCAGGTGCGTGCACAACGACTGTCCCGGCGTGCACTCAGCCTGCGCGACATCGGAGCCTTCGGCCCGCAACTGGAGGATGTGGGCACTGCACCCACAGTCGCCATGCGTCGGCACCTGCAGCGCATCCGCACGCACGGCCATGCCGAGATCCGGCGACCACTCATAATCGCCTGCGATGCCCAGTTCGATCCCTCGGAGGAGGTGGCCTACCAGGAGGCCGGGCTCCCCTATCTTCGCGTGCTCACCGGCAGCCGCCATGCGGTCATCGGTCCGCTCACCCTGCCCGGCCACAGCGTGTGCTGGTCGTGCATGGAGTTGCACCGCAGTGACGCCGACCCCGAATGGCCGCGCCTACTCGCACAGTTTGATCAATCCCGGCGCTCCCTGGCACCGGTTGACAGCCAATTCGCGATGTGGGTGGCCAGCGAGACGGCATCCCAGGTGCTGCGTGTCATCGACAGCGATGACCCCACATCACTCGTGAACACCACATTGCACATGGACCGCCGCGAATGGGTGATCAGACGACGCAGTTGGCAGGTGCATCCGGATTGTCCCTGCCAGTGGCGGGCCGCTGCTGCGGCCTAACCACGCACCAGTTCCAGCACGGCATCACCGAAGTCTGCGAGCTTGCGCACACCGACACCACTGATCCGCAGCAACTCACTCTCGGTGCTGGGCTTGGTCTCTGCGATGGCGCGAAGCGTGGCATCGGTGAAGATGACGAAGGCGGGCACGGAGCGGGTGCGCGACTCGGCCAAACGCCACGCCACCAGCTTCTCGTACAAGCCCTCATCGGCCGTGCTGGGATGCGATGCGCAGCGGCCGAGTGTGCGCTCGACGCCGGTGACAAGGGCGACTCCGCAGACCCGGCACTTGGCCGGCCCGCTGCGCAGGCGTTCGCGCCGTGCTGCGCCGTGCCGGACACTGGCCGCCGCAGCACCACTGGCACTGAGCGGCTGCTCAACGGCCGCGAGAAAGCGGGAGGGCTGCCGTGCACTGCGCGTGCCGGCTGAGCGGGCGCGCGCAAAGCTGAGCACCAGTGCCGTGGAGGCTCGGGTGACACCGACGTAGAACAGGCGCCGTTCCTCCTCCACTGCTTCATAGCCCTCAGCCATGGAGAGCGGCAGCAGGCCCTCGGAGCAGCCAGCGATGATGACACACTTCCACTCCAGACCCTTGGCAGCGTGCAGGCTGGCCAACGTCACCCCGTCGATGGTGGGTGCGTGCTGTTGCTCGGCCCGGCGATCCAACAATGTCACCAATTCGGCGAGCGTGGCCCCCGGTTGTTGGCGCACCAAGTCCTCCGCCAGTGTGACGAGCGCCAGGTAGGCCTCCCATACCTCACGGGTTGCGGCACCGCCAGGCTGATGGTGGGCATTCCATCCCAGGCCGGACACGATGTCGCGAACCGTTTCGACCACGGGCACGGTGGGATCGGCCAGCGCCTGACCGCGTAGCAAGGTGATGGCGCGTCGGATCTCACCACGTTCGAAGAAGCGCTCCGAGCCACGCACGGTGTAGGCAAGGCCCCGCTCGGTCAAGGCATGCTCGAATGCCTCGGACTGTGCATTGGTGCGGTAGAGCACGGCGATCTCCCGCGCACTGATACCGCCGTCAATCCAGGCCTTGATGGTGTCGGCCACGCCCTCGGCTTCCGCCAGCTCATCGTCATAGGCCTGCACCAGCGGTTTCACACCCGATGGCTGCTGCGATCGCAACTGCAGGTGGTGGCGGGTGCCGACCATGACACGGTTGGCCACAGCAGCGATCTCAGGTGTGCAGCGATAGGTGCGCGCCAATGTGATGACGGTGGCCTGGGGCCAGGTTCGCGGGAAGTCCTCGAGGAACTTGGGATCTGCACCGGCAAAGGTGTAGATGGTCTGCGCCGGATCACCGACGACGCATATGTCGTCGCGCTCGCCCAGCCACAGCCGGAGCAGGCGATGCTGCAGTGGATTGACGTCCTGGAACTCATCGACCGTGAACCAGCGGTAGCGCTTGCGCACCTCGTCGGCGATATCCGGTCGGTCGGACAGCATGCCCACCGTGAGCAGCAGCACATCCTCGAAGTCGATGACCGCACGCTGATGCTTGATGTCCTCGTAGGCGGTCCAGAGCTCGGCCACCTCGCGCGCATCCGCGGCCGTGATGCGTCCAGCCGCGGCTGCCGCGGTGGCGAATCCAGCAGGCGTCACCTCACGAACCTTGGCCCACTCGATGTCACCGGCCAGGTCGCGCAGCATGGGCGCCCCTGCGCCCAGCCCCACCCGCGCAGCAGCCTCGGCCACCAGGCGGGCCTTGGAGGCCTGAATGGGCCAGGGCTCGCCACCGACCACGGTGGGCCAGAAATGCCGGAGCTGCCGAAGCGCTGCGGCATGGAAGGTGCTTGCTGCCACCTGGCCGGCGCCGAGTGCCGCCAAGCGGCCGCGCAACTCGCCGGCCGCCTTGGTGGTGAACGTCACCGCCAGCGATTGCCGAGGATCGTGGGCGCCGGTGGTCACGGCGTGGGCGATTCGGTGCGTGATGGCACGAGTCTTGCCGGCACCGGCGCCGGCATAGACGACGACCGGCCCTTCGGTGGCCATGGCCACCGCACGTTGGTCGTCGTCGAGGCCTTCAAGCAGCATGGCCCGAGCCTATGTCGGGGTCCTGACAGGGTGGGCCAGACTGGGTGCATGCTGCCAGAACTCGCCCTCGGACGCCTCGATCGCCTCGCCCTCCGGCGCTCCGACGGCCGCTGGATCCAGCGCTCAGCACAGGATCCCAGCACCTTCATCGTCGGGGTCTCCGGCGGCGATGTGTTCGCAGACCAAGGTCTGTTGTGCGATGCGCGCACCCACTTGCCGGAGGCCGCTGAACTGCTGCTCATCGGATCAGTGCAGGGAACCACGCACATCGCTGCCACCTTCCCCGCGCCCCTCCCCGGTTTCCGGTCATTGCGCGAGATCGGTGCCGCTCTCTCCGCCGACCAGGCAGCAGTTGCCACCACCGCCGTGGCCCTGCACCAGTGGCATCGCACGCACACCCACTGTCCGCGCTGCGGAACGGCCACCGTGCTCGCCATGGGGGGCTGGGAGCGTCACTGCCCGCAGGACGGGAGCTCGCATTTCCCGCGCACTGACCCGGCGGTCATCGTCGTCATCACCGACAGTGCGGATCGGCTGCTGCTTGCCCGGCAGGCGGTGTGGGCACCGCATCGCTTCTCCTTGGTGGCGGGGTACGTGGAACCGGGCGAGACCCCCGAACAGGCGGTGGCCCGTGAAGTGCTGGAGGAGGTGGGGCTGGAGGTGGGCCAGGTGGAGTATCTCGGCAGCCAACCCTGGCCCTTCCCAGCGAGCCTGATGCTCGCCTACAGCGCACGCGCCCGGGCCACTGACTTCGAGGTGGATGGCCGTGAAATCGAGGAGGCAATGTGGGTTTCCCGGACAGAACTGCCGAGCCTGCTGGCCGGCGGGACCCTGCTGCTGCCGTCGCGGGTGTCCATCGCACGGCGTGCCCTGGAACAGTGGTTCGGTTCAGCCCTCGAGGACTGAACCCGCCAGTAGCGCACCGATGTCCTCGTCGGCGGCGTGCCATTCGGTGCGGCCCTGCGCGACATAGACGAAACAGGCGCGCACCCGCTCCACCGGCACCGCGAACTGCGCGGCTGCAGCGTGGCGATAGATGGTGAGCTGCAGGGGATCCGAAGAGGCCTGCGCATTGGTCTTCCAGTCGACCACGATCAGGCCCTCGCCATCGCGGTACACGGCGTCGATGCGACCGCGGATGCTGTGCCCGCCCTCGCCCATGGTGAACGGC
>JAKAIC010000002.1 GCA_021814565.1 Actinomycetes bacterium
TGCGGCGTGGCGCCCGCGCGCACCCGAGCATGGACCCGCTGCAGCAGCGCCCGCAGCGACTCGAAGGCCAGCGCGCCCGGCACCTCATCGGCGAGCTCGAGTGCCGGCTGCGCGGCCGAAAGCGCCAGGGCGAGCGCCATGTCACTCGGCGTACGACGATCGCTGCGGAGCAGACGGGAAAGCGAGCGGACCTCACTGGCGTCCAGCCCGCACATGGCCGAGACCACCAACTCGTGGGCATGTGCCGGCTCCAGCCGCAGTTCGGGCGCGGATACCGCATCCAGTGCACGCAACAGCACCCGAACCGCCGGTTGCTCGGTGAGCCGGCCGCTGCGGACGTCTACCAGGCAGGGAATGCCCGCTCGCTGCAGCGCCCGTTCCACGGTACGCAGCGCGCCCGCCGAGCGCGTCATGACGGCGAACTCCTCCCAGCCATCGCCGGTCTCGGAACGCAGTGCGCGAATGGCGGCCACGGTGTGCGCGGCCTCTGATGAGGCATCGTCGTAGAGCTGCACCCGCACCTCGGTGTGGCGCGGCTGGGAGCGAAAGCGCCGGTGCACCTCGGCGGCTGCGACGGGCAGCACCGTTGGCACCGCCGCACCGAAGGTGGCAGACGCGAAATCCAGCAACGAGGCGGCGAAGCGATGACCGAGATCCAGGCTGAACACCTGCACCTCGCCCTGGCCAAGGGCCACGGCCATGGGCTGGAAATCCGTGCGGAAGCGGCGGATGTTCTCCACCTGGGCACCGCGGAAGGCGAACACCGACTGGTCAGGATCGGCCGCCGCCACCACGCTCTCAACGTGGTTCGAAAGGGCGCCCAGCAGTGCCGCCTGCATGGCATCGGATTCCTCGTATTCGTCCACATAGACGAAACGCAGGCCCGCGAGCAGGGAGGCGTTGGCGGGATCATGCAGTATTCGCAGGGCCCGGAACATGAGCTCCGCATAGTCGAGCGCCCGCTGCTGCTCCTGGCTTTCGAGGTAGGCGTCCAGCACGGGGCCGATGGCGGTCCAGGCGAGGTCGTCAGCCTTGCGGCCGAAGGCGGTGATCTCGTCGCCGGCCAGCCCCAGCGAGCGAGCAGCAGCGAAGGCTGCACGCGCCTCCTTGGCAAAGCCGCGGGTGGAGACCGCCTCGAGCAACTCGCTGGGCCAGGCGCCCTGCAGTGCCGGCTCCCGCAGGGTGCCTTCGATGACATCGCGCACCGCATGTTCCTGCTCGGCTCCAGACAGCAGGCGCCAGGGCTCATCGGGAGATGCAAGACGGGTAACCAGCGCCAGGGCGAAGGCGTGAAAGGTCGTGACGCGGACGGCGGCCCGTCCAGGGGCGCGGGTGGTGAGGTGTTCACGCAGGCGAGCGGCCGCATCACGCCCACGGGCCAGTACGAGCACGGAATCGGCGGCCGCACCTTCCGCCAGCCGGGCCAGGGCGGACTCCATGATGACCGTGGATTTCCCGGTGCCCGGTCCGCCGACGACCAGCGCGGGCCCAGAGGCCCAGGCCACGGCACGCCGTTGTACCGGGTCCAGGACGGGTGCCGGCGGGGTGGGCACGGGGGGCGCCAACTGCCAGGTGTGCCGGGTCATGTCCAGACGGTACCGAGCGGGTCCGACAAGTCCCCGTTGGTCGGCAGGGGTGTCGACATGCAACGATCTGTCCGTGCAGGACACTGCGGCCACGCTCGTCATCGAGGACGGTGTCATCGCCAAGCGCGTGCGCCGACCCTCCGACCTGCTGCGCTTCGCCCTCATCCTGCTGGCCAGTGCCGGGCTCTTGCTCTTCGCCTCCTTCCTGAAGTCGACGATCTCCGGACTGGACAGCGATCTCGCCAAGTCCGCCACCTATCTGCCCACCTGGCTGGCCCTGCCGCTGGGCGCACTCTCCGGTGTCGGACTGCTCGCGCTGCCCTTCGGCATATCGGTGAACCTCGCCCTGCGTCGCCGCGCCATCGTCATCCTCGATTGCGCCGTTGGCTTCCTGCTGGCGGCCACCGTGCTGACCCTGCTGGGCTGGTACCTGCAGACGCGGGGTAGCGGCTCCATGTGGTTCGCGCTGGCAGGCACGCGTGATCGCGCGAGCGTCCCGCTACAGCCCTACATCGGTGGCGTGGTGGCCATCGCCACGGTGGCGCGCGTCCGCGAGCTGAGTCGTGGGGGCAGCCTCAGCATGCTCGTGATCGGCGCTTCGGCAGCGGCGGTGTTCCTGGCCGGCGGCGTCACCGTGGTGTCCATGACACTCACCTTGCTGCTGGGCTGGGCCAGTGGCCTGCTCCTGCGCTACCTCTTCGGCACCCCGACCACGCGGCCGCGCGGCATCCGGGTGGCCGATGCGCTGGCCAAGGCCGGCTATCCGGTCACCATCCTGCGGGCCACGGCCTCCACGGCCAAGGGCCGCCGCTACACGGCACGGACCCAGGAGGGGCAGCGCCTGCACGTTGCGGTCTACGACCGTGATCTTGAGGGCTCGGGCGTGCTGCCGAGTTGGTGGCGCTCGCTGCGCATGCGAGACCCCGACGCCCTGGGTGGACGCACCATGCGCCAGAACCTGGATCGCGCGGTCCTCATCTCGCAGGCCGGCACGCGTGCGGGTGCGCCCATGCCCAATCTGCTGTTCGCGCGCACCATCGACGCCGACTCCTGCATGGTCGGCTTCGACTATGTCGAGGGCACCCCGCTGTCGCGCGTGGTGGAGGCCGGCGAGACCGTGAGCGACGCCGTCCTGGTGAGGGCCTGGCAGGCACTCGCCAGTTTGCACGACGCTGCCATCGCGCATCGCGGCCTCTCTCCCGACCATCTGGTGCGCGACCATGACGACGTCGTGTGGTTGCTGCACCCGACATCGGGCATCGTGGCCATGAGCGAGCTGCAGGAACGCATCGACCTTGCAGACATGCTCGTCACGCTGGCCCTGGTCTCGTCGCCCGAACGCGCGGTGGCCACGGGCGTGCATGCCATCGGAGCCAAGCGCCTGGCGCTGGCCCTGCCCGCCTTGCAGCAATTCGCACTTGCGCGCGGCTCACTGCGCGCCTTGCGCAAGCACCGCGGCATGCTGCAGGCGATTCGCGATGAGGTGGTGCGCGTCACCCCCACCGGCGGGAACCTGGTGGAGCAGGTACAGATCGAGCGCCTCAGTCCCAAGCGTGTCCTCACAGTGATCGGCGGCATCGTGGCCGCCTATCTGCTGCTCGGGCAACTGGGACGAGTGGACCTCCTCGGTCTCTTCCGACAGGCCGATTACAGCTGGGTGCTGATCGGCGCGCTCGCCAGCGTCGCAACCTTCATCGGTGCGGCCATGGCACTGGAGGGCTTCGTCGCGGAGCAGCTGGTGCTCGTGCGCACACTGCTCGCGCAGTTGGCAGCCGCCTTCGCCACCCTGGTCTCGCCGCCGACGCTCGGTTCCGTCGCCGTGAACGTGCGCTACCTGCAGAAGCAGAAGGTGCCCGCGGCGGCCGCGGGGGCCAGCGTCGCCGTCTCCCAGGTGCTGGCGTTCTTCATCCACATCGCGCTGCTCTTCACCATGGGTGTCATCGCGGGAACCTCGCGTGCCTTCGCCTTCGACCCGCCGCGGCCGGCCATCGTGGCCTTCGGCGTGGCCGCGGTGGTGCTGGGCCTGCTCATGCTGTGGGCACCGGTGCGACGGTGGGTACTGGTGCGCATGAAGCCCACACTGGAACCGGTGCTGCCGCGCCTGGCCCTGCTGGCCAAGTCGCCGATGAAGTTGGCACTGGGCGTCGCCGGCATGCTGGTGCTGAATCTTGCCTTCTGCCTGTCGCTGTTCGCTTCCGTGCATGCCTTCGGCGGGGGCGGCGCCTTTGCGGCCATTTCCATCGTCTACCTCGCCGGTTCCACGCTGGGGCAGGCCGCGCCCACGCCGGGTGGCGTAGGCGCGGTCGAGACGGTGCTGACCGCCGGTCTGGTGGCCGCTGGCATCGACTCCACCATCGCGGTGTCGTCAGTGCTGCTGTTCCGCCTGCTCACCTTCTGGCTGCCCACCGTCCCCGGCTATGTCGCCTTCCACTGGCTGCAAAGGCGAGGGCAGCTGTGAAGCCACTGGTTGGCGTGGGCGAGACGCTCTCCCGCGAGGAGGTGGAGCGCTACAGCCGTCACCTCATCATCCCCGCGTTGGGGGTGGAGGGGCAGCGTCGACTCAAGGCGGCACGAGTCCTGTGCATCGGGGCTGGTGGCTTGGGGTCACCAGTCCTCATGTATCTGGCTGCGGCCGGTATCGGCACTATCGGCGTGGTTGAGTTCGACACGGTTGACGCATCCAATCTGCAACGTCAGATCATCCACGGCACTGCGGATGTGGGGCGTTCCAAGGCGCAGAGCGCACGGGACTCGCTGCTGGAAATCAATCCCCTCTCCAACGTGGTGCTGCATGAGACGCGGCTCGACAACAGCAATGCGCTCGAGCTCTTCGCGCAGTACGACCTGATCGTGGACGGCACCGACAACTTCGCCACGCGCTACCTGGTGAATGACGCCTGCGTACTGCTGGGCAAGCCCTGTGTGTGGGGATCCATCTACCGCTTTGAGGGTCAGGCCAGCGTGTTCTGGGCGGGCCACGGCCCCTGCTACCGCTGCCTCTACCCGGAGGCACCACCGCCGGGCCTGGTGCCCAGTTGCGCCGAGGGCGGTGTGCTGGGGGTGCTGTGCGCGTCGATCGGATCCATCCAGGCCACCGAGGCCATCAAGCTGATCACCGGAATCGGCGAGCCTCTGCTGGGTCGACTCATGCTGTACGACGCGCTGCAGATGCAGTACCGGACACTGGGCGTCAGCCCGGATCCCAGCTGCGCCATTTGTGGCGAGCAGCCGTCCATCACCGGCCTCATCGACTATGAGGCCTTCTGCGGCGTGATCTCCCGCGACGCGGCCGACGCCGCCGCCGCCTCGACGATCACCGCCGGTGACCTGTCAATCATGCTGACGCAGCGCGCACGTGGGGAGCGCAATTTCCTGCTCATCGACGTGCGCGAGCCCAACGAGCACGAGATCGTGCGCATCGAGGGCGCGGTGAACATCCCCCAGGGCCGCTTCCTCGACGGCTCCGTGCTGTCCGAGCTTCCAACGGACATGCCCATCGTGCTCCACTGCAAGCTGGGCATGCGTTCCGCGGAGTGCCTCGCCGTCCTGAAGGGCGCCGGTTTCGCCGATGCCACCCACCTCGGCGGTGGCATCCTGGCCTGGATCGATCGAGTGGAGCCTCATCTCCCCCGCTACTGAGCGCCTCGCAGTCCGGGCCGAACCCCTTGGCGCGCAACGGGTTCTTGCGCCGCATGGCGGCGAGGTCCTGTGCCAGACTCGGCGCATGTCGCGACCAGTGATCGGTGTGAGCACCTACAACGAGCCCGCTTCATGGGGTGCATGGAACCGCGTCCCGGCAGCACAACTGCAGTGGGCATACGTGGCCAAGCTGCAGGCCGCGGGCGCCCGCGTCGTCCTGCTCCCCCCGGACGCGGGAGACGTCGATGTGCTTGACCTGCTCGACGGCCTGGTGCTCACCGGAGGCGCGGACGTCGACTCCCGGCTCTACGGTGCCGAGGCCGACCCCACGGCCGATCTGCCCCGCGAACTGCGTGACGCCAGCGAGCTTGCGCTCTATCGCGGAGCGCTCGCGCGTGACCTGCCGGTGCTGGGCATTTGTCGCGGCCTGCAGATCATGGCCGTCGCAGAAGGCGGCACACTGCACCAGCACCTGTTCGACCTCGTCGGCGACTGGCGCCACCGCGAGCTGGCTGGCACCTTCGTCACCCATGGCGCGCGCTTCCTCGAGGGCTCGCACATCGCCACGGTGTTCGGCACCACCGCCATGGAGGTGAACTCATCGCACCATCAGGCGGTTGCCGATCCCGGTGGCCTCAGTGTCACCGGCTGGGCCGATGACGACACCATCGAGGTGTGCGAGCTTCCCGGTCGCCGTTTCGTACTCGGTGTGCAGTGGCATCCCGAGGTACTCGACGACCCGCGCCTCTTCGAGGCCCTGGTGGACGCCGCCAGGCACTGACCCCGGGCATGACGGGGGCCCACGCGCGCTGCGCGTGGGCCCCCTTGCCGTCTAGGACAGCGGTGTCACATAGGCGCCCGTGATGCCGCCGTCGACCAGGAAGTTCATGGCCGTGATGAACGACGAGTCATCGGACGCGAGGAAGGCCACTGCCGCCGCGATCTCGCTGGCCTCACCGAAGCGTCCCATCGGGATATGCACCAGGCGACGAGCTGCACGTTCGGGATCCTTGGCGAAGAGCTCCACCAGCAGCGGCGTGTTCACGGGGCCAGGCGAGAGCGCATTCACGCGAATGCCCTCCCGGGCGAACTGCACGCCCAGCTCGCGGCTCATGGCTAGCACGCCGCCCTTGGATGCCGTGTATGAGATTTGCGAGGTGGCCGCACCCAGCGTCGCGACGAACGACGCGGTGTTGATGATGCTGCCCTTGCCTGCCTTCTGCATGTACGGGATGACCTCCTTGCAGCAGAGGTAGACCGAGGTGAGGTTCACCTCCTGCACACGACGCCAGGCGTCGATGCCCGTGGTGAGGATGGAATCGTCATCGGGCGGCGAGATGCCGGCATTGTTGAACGCGATGTCGATGCGCCCGTAGGTGTCGAACGCGGTCTTGTACATGCGAGCGACATCGTCGGCATTCGTGACGTCGGCGTACACGAAGATGCCGCCGACCGATGCCGCCACTGCCTCACCTGCCTCGGGGTTCATGTCGACCACCACCACATGCGCGCCCTCCTCGGCGAAGCGCGCGGCCGTCGCCTTGCCGAGTCCACTCGCAGCGCCGGTGATGACGGCGACACGACCTTCGAGTCGTTTCATTGGAGCTCCTGTTCAGTGCTGGGTATCGAAGAAGACGTTCTTGGTCTCGGTGAATGCGTCGAGCGCATCCGGTCCGAGTTCCCGGCCGAGGCCGGACTGCTTGTAGCCACCGAACGGCGTCCAGTAGCGAACCGATGAATGGGAGTTCACCGAGAGGTTGCCGGCCTCCACGGCCCGGGCCACGCGCACGGCGCGGCCCAGATCGTTGGTCCAGATCGAACCGGACAAACCGTAGATGGAGTCATTGGCGATACGGATGGCGTCCGCCTCGTCGTCGAATCGCATCACCGACACCACGGGCCCGAAGATCTCCTCGGTGAAACAGCGGTCGGTGCCGTCGGACTCGAGCACGTGAGGCGCCATCCAGAAGCCGGGGCCAGCGGGCTTGCTGCCGCGGAAGGCGACGTTCGCACCCTCGAGATACTCGGCAACATGGTCGAAGTGCGCCTTGGTGACGAGCGGTCCCATTTCGGAGGTGTCGAGCGACGGGTCCTCCACCCGCACGCCCTTCACCGCCACCTCGAAGCGCTCCATGAAGCGGTCGTACACCGAGGCCTGGATGAGGATGCGCGAGCGTGCGCAGCAGTCCTGCCCCGCGTTGTCGAACACGCCGTAGGGGGCTGTGGCCGCCGCGCGATCGAGGTCGGAGTCGGCGAAGATGATGTTGGCTGACTTGCCCCCGAGCTCGAGCGTCACCGGCTTCACCTGGTCGGCAGCGCCTCGCATGATCGCCTTGCCAACTTCCGTCGAGCCGGTGAACACGAGCTTGCGCACCAGCGGATGGGTGACGAAGCGATCGCCCACCACCGAACCGCTGCCGGTGATGACATTGAACACGCCCTCAGGGATGCCGGCCTCCAGCGCGAGCTCGGCGAGCCGTAGCGCCGTGAGGGGTGTGATCTCCGCCGGCTTCAGCACGACGGTGTTGCCGGCGGCGAGCGCCGGACCGAAGCCCCAGCCCGCGATCGGCATCGGAAAATTCCAGGGCACGATGATGCCGATGACACCGAGCGGTTCCTTGAAGGTGACGTCGAGGCCGTTGGGGGCCGGAATCTGGCGCCCGAACAACCGCTCAGGCGCTGCCGAGTAGTAGTTCAGAACGTCGCGGACATTGCCCGCCTCCCAGCGTGCATTGCCTATCGTGTGCCCCGCGTTGAGCACCTCGAGCTGCGCCAATTCCTCGTTGTGCGCATCGACCACTGCGGCGAAGCGGCGCAGTAGGCGCGCACGATCGCCGGGCGCGACCATGCGCCACGACTCGAACGCACGCGACGCCCTGGCGATGACCAGGTCGACTTCCTCGAGGCTGTGCCGGGGAACCTCGCGGACGGCTGTTGCATTGGTCGGATTTATGACGGTGAACGTCGATCCCATTTCCTGTGCCCTCACATGCGCTCGAAGGAGCGGAATCGCTCCCAATCGGTGACCGAGCGGTTGAACGCGTCGATCTCCACTTCCGCCAGGTGACCGTAGTGCTTCTGCACCTCTGCACCGAAGGAATTGAGAATGAACTCACTCCCCAGCCACAACTCGCGGGATTCGCGCAGGGTCGTCGGTACGCGATCGGTCTCGAGCGCATAGGCGTTGCCGGTGAAGGCGGGCTCCAGTTCGAGGTTGCGCTGGATGCCGTCGATGCCGGCCGCGATCATGCCCGCGACTGCCAGGTACGGGTTGACGTCACCGCCGGGAACGCGGTTCTCCACGCGCAGGCCCGGCCCGTGACCGACCAGGCGGTAGGCGCAGGTGCGGTTGTCCCGGCCCCACTTTATGGCGGTCGGCGCGAAGGTGCCGGGTTGGTAGCGCTTGTAGGAGTTGATGTTCGGCGCGTACAGCATGCCGAGGTCGCGCATGTGCGCGAGCTGGCCGGCGATGAACGCGCGACCCAGTGCGGACAGGCCCTGCTCTGCGTCGTTGTCATCGGCGAGCACCAGTTCGCCGTTCAGGCCGCGGAACGACAGGTGGATGTGGCAGGAGTTGCCCTCGCGCTCGTTGTACTTGGCCATGAAGGTGAGCGACTTGCCGTGCGCGTGTGCAATCTCCTTGGCGCCGGTCTTGTAGATGACGTGGTTGTCGCAGGTGGTCTGTGCGTCCGCGAAGCGGAAGGCGATCTCGTGCTGGCCGAAGTTGCATTCGCCCTTCGCCGATTCGACGGTCAGGTTGGCCGCGGCCATGGCCAGGCGGATGTCGCGCAGCAATGGCTCGACGCGGGCCGAGCCCAGCATCGAGTAGTCGACGTTGTAGCGGTTGGAGGGCGTCAGGTGGCGGTAGCCGTTGTCCCAGGCCTGCTCATAGCTGTCGTCGAACACGATGAACTCGAGCTCGGTGCCGACGAGCGCGATCATGCCCATCTCGCGCAGGCGGTTGAGTTGGTGCTGCAGGATCTGTCGCGGCGACACGGCCACCCCGTGTCCGTGGTGATCGAGCAGGTCCGCGATGACGAGCGCCGAGCCCGGACGCCACGTGGTGTAGCGCAGCGTGTCCATGTCGCAACGCATCACCATGTCGCCGTACCCGGTGTCCCATGAGGAGACGTCATAGCCCTGCACCGTGTTCATCTCCACGTCGACCGCGAGCAGGTAGTTGCAGCCCTCGGTGCCGTGCGGCGCGACCTCATTGAGGAAGAAATCGCCATGGATGAACTTGGCCTGCAGTCGTCCCTGCATGTCCGTGAACGCGACCACGACCGTGTCGATACGGCCTTCGTGGATGTCGCGAGTGAGTTGTTCCAGCGTCAACGCTGATGTCATATTCACTTCCTTGTGTCGCTGCGAGTGTGCCCTAGCGACTGATTTCGCGGAATGCCGCTCGACGCACATTCCGCTCGTGTTTGGTGGACACCACCGCAACCGCCTGCGCCGAAAGGCGCTGCCCCGGGTCTTTCGTCACTTCCACGCGTGAAACACACCACAGCAAGCGCCAGACCTGCAGGCTGCCGCAGGAGCACTCTGGCGACGGAACGTTCACTTCCGTTGCTCCCGACGTCGCACAACACTTCGGGAAACCCGTACAGGTTCCAAACCGGGCAGTCCTTGCAGGAGGTCGCGTGACAGACAAGATTCTCAGCGACGACGAACGTCGTCTCGCCGAGCTCGGATACAAACAGGAACTCAACCGCTCGTGGTCGAGCTTCTCCAACTTCGCCATTTCGTTCTCCATCATCTCCATCCTCGCTGGTTGCTTCACCACCTTCGCGCAGGCCTGGAACAACGGTGGCCCGGTCGCCATCTCACTGGGCTGGCCCCTGATTTCCGCCTTCATCCTCATCATCGGCTTCTGCATGGCGGAGCTGGCCTCGGCCTACCCCACCTCGGGCGGCATCTACTGGTGGGCATCCCGGCTCGGTGGCCCGCGCGCGGGCTACTACACCGGGTGGCTGAACCTGATCGGTCTGCTCGCCGTGGTGGCGTCGGTGGCATACGGCGCGGCAACCTTCCTCAACATCTTCATCGACTCCTTCTCGGACACGTACGCCAACTCCTTCCTTGGCGGCGAATACCTGCTCCAGCAGTTCTTCTGGTTCCTGGTCATCATGGTGCTCGTGACGCTGGTAAACATCTTCAGCGGACACCTGCTGGCCGTGATCAACAACGTCTCGGTGTGGTGGCATGTCTTCGGCTCGGCGCTGGTGGTGCTCATCTGCGTGTTCACGCCGTCGAGCCACCAGTCGCTGTCCTGGATCTTCAGCACCCGCATCAACAACAGCGGATTCGGTGACGGCTCCTACTGGTTCTACGTGCTGCCGCTGGGTTTCCTGCTCACGCAGTACACGATCACCGGATTCGACGCTTCAGCGCACCTCGCCGAGGAGACGAGAGGTGCGCACCTGGCAGCCGCCAAGGGCATCTGGAAGTCGATCTTCTACTCGGCCATCGGTGGCTACATCCTGCTGCTCTCGTTCCTGTGGGCGGCATACAAGGTCGATGCCATCAACTCGCTCGATCCCAAGGTGAATCCATATGGCCAGGGCTCGGTCATCCAGATCTTCGCCACCGCCCTCTCGCCGGCACTGTTCAAGCTGGTCATGTTCATCACCACGTCCGGACAGATCTTCTGCACCACGGCCTGCCTCACCTCATCGTCGCGCATGATGTTCGCCTTCTCGCGTGACGGTGCCGTCCCCGGGCATCGTCGTCTGGCCAAGGTCAACCAGCACCGCGTGCCGGTGAACGGGGTGCTGGCCTCGGCCATCATCGGGGTCGTCATCACCTTGCCTGCACTGTGGAAGAGCCCAACCGGCGCACCCACGGCGTTCTACGCGGTCGTATCCGTCGCGGTCATCGGCCTGTACCTGGCCTTCCTCATCCCCATCTGGCTGCGCTGGACCCACGGTGACAAGTTCCAGCCGGGTGAGTGGACCCTGGGCAAGAAGTACAAGTGGATGAACCTGCTGGCCTCGGCTGAGATCGTCATCATCTCCATTTACTTCATCCTGCCCTTCACACCGGCTGGAACGCCGGGCAACAAGGACTTCACCTGGACGGCCGTGAACTACGCGCCCCTCCTCACCGGTGGCACCTTGGTCTTCCTCGCGGTCTGGTGGCAGGTATCGGTGAGGCACTGGTTCGCCGGACCCAAGCGGACCGTCGACAAATAGCCGCTCCCAGCGAAGGGGCGATCACCATCCGGTGGTCGCCCCCTTCTCATTCCGGCATTCATTCGGCACCGGCAGGACCCCGACTCGACGTCTCCGGCCTCGGATACTGGCGCAGCAAGGTTGCCCTTCACTGCACGGTGGACGCACCCTCGGCGAAGGCCCGGCCGGGGAATCCGATCATGAAACGGCTCGCACCGGGTGAGCGTCGCTCAGGCCATGCGCTCAGGCCATGCGCTCGCGCCACAGGCGTGCGACTTCGAGCGGCGCCTCGATCTGCGACACATGAGCGGTGCCCATGATGATGCCGACCATCGCGCCCGGACGTTCACGGGTGATGCGATGCGCGGCAAGGGGATCGACGAGCTGGTCGCGGCGTCCGTATATGACGAGAAGTGGAGCGTCGATCCCACGCAGCCGGTGCCACGGATCGGCCGAACGCGGACGCAGGTAGGACAGCATGAGCGAACGCGCGGAACCGAGATAGGTGGAAGCCGCATGGTCGTCCTGGTCGCGCCGCCGGGTCTCATCGAGCAGTTCCTCGCGGCGCACCGGATGCACGTGTGCGGGATCGGCGAAGTTCACCGAGAGTGTGCCCGCAACCCGTTGCTCCACGCTGGCCCGCTGCCAGCGTGCCAACAGGCGGTCTCCGATGCGGGGTAGGGCGACCACGGGAACCGCGTAGTTGGTACGGGTGAGCCGGTAGGCGGGGAGCGCCGGCGACACCAGGGTGAGGCTGCGCACGAGATCTGGACGACGCGCCGCCAGGTCGATGGCAACCACCCCGCCCAGCGAGTTGCCGAACAGGTGCACGGCACGCCCACCGAGCTGCTGCTCGATGAACGACTCGACGGCATCCACGAAGTCCTTGATGGTGGGCGGTGCGGGCGTCGGGTCCGAGTGGCCGAAGCCGGGCAGGTCGATGGCGTGCGAGTGCAGGGGAAGGGCGTGCATGAGGTCGGTCCAATTGGTGGCACGGCCCCCCAGCCCGTGGATGAGGATTGCTGGATCACCCGCACCAAGTTCGCGGAAGGCCAGGCGTCGTCCATCGACGAGGGCGAACTGCGCGGGCGGCGAAGGAAAACCCCTGCCATCCATTACGGTCCCCATTCCGTCCTCCCGGCATCCCCGACGATAGGCTGCGATCGTGAGTTTCGATCGCACCGCGCCGCGTATGCCCCGTGAAGCGCGGCGCGCGCAACTCATCGACGCAGCGCGCACTGTATTTGTAGCACAGGGCTATCACGCTGCCGCGATGGACGACATCGCCGATCGTGCCGGCGTCTCCAAGCCGGTCCTGTACCAGCATTTCCCGGGCAAGCTTGACCTGTACCTGGCATTGCTGGAGATCAGCGGTGAGCAGCTCATCGATGCCGTGCGTGCCGCGCTGGCCTCCACCTCGGACAACCGCGAACGCGTCCAGGCCGCCGTGGGCGCCTACTTCGAGTTCGTGAACGACGCCGATGGCGCCTACCGCCTGGTCTTCGAATCCGATCTCACCAATGAGCCGTCCGTGCGGGATCGGGTGGAGGCCATCGAGGACGCCTGCACCGTGATGATCGCCCGTGTCATTGCCGAGGACACCGGCTTGAACGATGACGAGGCCACCTTGCTCGCCATCGGCATCAGCGGCACGGCTGAGACCGCGGCACGCCGTTGGCTGAGGGAGGGTAAGGTCATCCCTATCGGCCACGCTGTGGCCCTCGTGAATCGGCTGGTCTGGCGCGGCATCTCGGGTGTCCCCCGCAGCCACTAAGTATTTGGAGCAACATGGAAGTCCGTATCGGAGTCCTGCATGCGCCCCGCGAAGTCGTGTTCGAGTCGACGGAGTCCGTCGACAACCTGCAGGCCGCGGTGGATGCCGCCATCGCCTCGGGATCCACGCTTCGCCTGCATGACGACAAGGGCCGCGTGATCCTTGTTCCCGGCGCACTCATTGCCTACGTCGACATCGCAGCCGCCGATGCCCGCCGCATCGGATTCGGCGGGGCCGCATCTTGACGCACCATCCCGGTCCGCTGTTCAGCGATTTCGGCGTCGATCCTGAGATCTGCGCCGCGCTCGAACATGCCGGCATCACCCACGCCTTCCCCATCCAGGCCCAGACCCTGCCTCTCGCCCTCGCTGGCAATGACCTCATCGGTCAGGCCAAGACCGGCACCGGCAAGACGCTCGGTTTCGGCATACCGCTGCTGCAGCGCATCACGGACCCCGATGGCACGCCACAGGCGCTCGTCATCGTGCCGACGCGTGAGTTGTGCATCCAGGTGGCGTCCGATCTCGAAATCGCAGGCAAACTCAAGGGCCTTCGCGTACTTGCCGTCTACGGCGGCCGCGCCTACGAGCCGCAGGTCGACGCACTGCACAAGGGCATCGACGTGGTCGTGGGCACTCCAGGCCGTCTCATCGACCTCATGAAGCAGAAGCACCTGGTGTTGTCCAAGGTGAAGACGCTGGTGCTGGACGAGGCCGACGAGATGCTCGACATGGGCTTCCTGCCCGACGTCGAGACCCTCGTCAACGCCACCTCCCCGGCCCGCCAGACCATGCTCTTCTCGGCCACCATGCCGGGCGTCATCGTCACCATGGCGCGTCGCTACATGTCCAATCCCACGCACATCCGTGCCAGCGATCCCGAGGACGCCGGTGCCACCGTCGACACCGTGGAACTGCACGTGTGGCAGGCGCACATGCTCGACAAGCCCGAACTCGTCGCTCGCGTGCTGCAGGCCGAGGGCCGCGGCCTCACCATCATCTTCACCCACACCAAGCGGCGTGCCCAGGAACTGGCCGACAACCTGGCGGAACGCGGGTTCGCCGCCGCCGCCGTGCACGGCGACCTCGGTCAGGGTGCACGCGAACAGGCCCTGCGCGCCTTCCGCGCCGGCAAGGTGGATGTGCTGGTGGCCACCGACGTGGCTGCCCGCGGCATCGATGTGGACGATGTCACGCACGTCATCAACTACGAATGTCCTGACGACGACCGCACCTTCCTGCACCGTATTGGCCGCACCGGTCGCGCCGGAGCCAGTGGCGTGGCCATCACGCTCGTCGATTGGGCAGACCTCACGCGCTGGCACCTCATCAACAAGACGCTGGGCCTGGCCTTCCACGATCCCATCGAGACCTACTCCAGCTCGGAGCACGTCTTCACCGGCCTCAACATCCCCAAGGACGCCACGGGCCGCCTCAGCAAGGCCAAGCAGACACGCGCCGGGCTGGCTGCCGAGGCCATCGAGGACCTCGGTGAGACCGGCAAGCGCCACAGCAAGAGCGGATCTCGAGAGGGACGCGACAACCGCGGGCGCGGCCCCCGTGACGCCGGCAAGCCCCGTGACGAGCGTCGCGAACGCAAGCCCCGCGAGGATCGACCAGCGCACGGAGATGCGCCACGCGCGGAGACGGCACCGCGAGCACCTCGCGCTGAACGTCAGCGCAAGCGCACACGTGGTGGAGGCTCCGACAGCTAGGCGCCGGACAGGTCACGCAGCCAGCAGGCGCTTGGCGAATTCACGATAGGCATTGAGCGCCATCGGGGGATGCGGGATGGCCATCGATACCGGCACCACGCTGGCGTCGAGCCCTGCTCCTCCGATGACCAGCAGGCCACGGAACTCCAGCGCCGGATTCACAAAGCGCCTTACCTCATCCATGGACGCGAGCAATTGCGCCTCCGCCCGCGGTGAATGCTGACGCACCGGCATCAGCACCACATCCGCGGCCGCCAGCGCATTTTGTGTGAGCAGGCCCAAGGATGACGCGCAGTCAACAATGATCCAGTCGTAGTCATCGACCACATCGGCCAGCGCATGACGCAACAGTTGCTCGCGTCCGGAGCGCGTGATCAAGAATGCTTCCACTCCCGAGAGTTCGAGCGTCGCGGGCAGCACATCCAGGCCGGCATCGGTGTCCAGCATGGCCTCCGTGACCGGCAGTGCATGCACCAGCACGTCGAAGAGCGAGCAGGAGAGCGTCTCGGCGTCAATGGCAAATGCCCGCGTCAAATGCGCCTGGGCATCGAGATCCACTGCCAGCACCCGCTGGCCGAGGTCGACCAGCATGCTGGCGATGCCCACGGCGGCACTGGTCTTGCCGGAGCCGCTCGCCGGGTTGGCCAGGGCCAGCAGGCGTGCCATCAATGCGCCAGTCCGATGAAGCCCTCGACCGAGTTCGCGAGCAACTGCACACCGATGGCGGCAAGCAACAGGCCCATGATGCGCGAGAAGACCATGATGCCTCCGGTACCGGCGAGGCGTGCGATGAAGCCCGAGAAGCGCATGGCGATCCAGATCATGATGTGCACCGCCAGCACTGCGGCGGCCAGCGCCACCCACTTGGGCGCGGTGTCCGCCTGCCGCGAGTAGAGGATGGTGGCAACGATGGCACCCGGACCGGCTAGCAGCGGCGTGCCCAGCGGCACCAGCGCCACCGAGACGTCGTTGACGGCTTCGTTCTGTGTCTGCTCGGCTCCCGTGAGCAGTTGCAAGGCGATCAGCAGGAGCAGCAGGCCACCGGCTCCCTGCAAGGCCGGCAACGAGATTTTGAGGTACTGCAGCACCTGCTCACCAAGCAGGGCGAAGGCGACGATCACCCCCAGCGAGGTGGCGGTGGCGGTGCGCGCGATATGCGCTCGCTGCTCCCGTGTCTTGCCCTGCGCGAGTGCCATGAAGATGGGCACGATCCCGGGCGGATCCATGATGACGAAGATGGTGACCAGCGCGGAACCGAACACCCGCATGTCGATCAGCGCACCCATGGCGAAATCCTAAGTGCTGCAAGGGCTTAGGCCACGGAGTGCATTGAGAACCAGAACATGGCGAGGATCGCGCCACTGACGATGACGATGAAGGCGATGTACCAGGCACGCATGCCGCGGGAGGACCGGTAGTCGCCCATCAGGCGGCGATCGGCGGAGATGCCGTACATGTAGATCATGAGCGGCAGCAGCAGCACCGCATTCAGCACCTGCGACGCCACCAGGACCGTGACCAGCGGCACGCCGGGCAGCAGGATCATGGCTGCCGCGATGATGGTGACGGCAGTGAAGGTGCCGTAGAACAGCGGCGCCTCGCGCGGCGAGTCATCGAGCGCGGCGGGGCGCCCGGTGAGGTCGCTCATGGCGTACGCAGTGGAGAGGGGCAGGATCGAGGCCGCCAGCAGTGCGGCACCGATGAGGCCGACGGCGAACAGCGCCTGCGCCAGATCACCCGCCAGCGGCTTGAGTGCACGGGCGGCGTCTGACGCGTCGTTGATGGAGATGCCCTGCCGGTGCAAGGTGGCGGCACAGGTGACGATGACGAAGAAGCCGATGACGGCCGTCAGGATGGACCCCACCCACACGTCCATGCGCAGGTGCCGGAGGTCGTCGCGCGTGAGCCGCTTGTCGACCGCGTAGGACTGGATGAAGGTGAGACCCCATGGGGCCAGCGTGGTGCCGAGCGTGGCGGTGGCCATGAAGGTGGCATCACCTGTTAGCGGCATGCTGGGCACGAAGGAGCCATGCAGAGCGCTGCCCCAATCCGGGTGCGCGAGGAAGGCGGCCAGCACGTAGCAGATGAAGACGGCGCTGAGGGCGAAGAAGACGCGCTCGATCTTGCCGAAATTGCCGCGCGTGACCAGCAAGGTGACCACGATGGCAGCCAGCGGCACGCTCACGTACTTGGTGAGCCCGAACAGCTCGCCGGCTGCAGCGATGCCCGCGAACTCGGCGGCCATGGTGCCGAGATTGGCCAGCATGAGCGTGGTGGCGCTCAGCGCACCGGCACGGGCACCGTACTTCTGGCGGATGAGCCCGATCAGGCCCTGACGCGTGACCACACCGATGCGTGCACCGAGATCCTGGAACAGGACCAGGGCGATGGTGGACACGATCAGCGTCCAGATCATCTGGTAGCCGTACTTGGCGCCCAGCACCGAGTAGGTGGTGATACCGGCCGGATCGTCGTCGGAGAGACCGGCGATGACACCGGGGCCCATCACTGCGAGGAAGGCGATGAGACCGGCCCGGCGATGCGAGGTGCGGACCTCGCCCGTCATGCCAGGCCTCCGGGGTTCTGCCAGGGCCAGCGTCGATCCTCGCCGCCGACCAGCGCGTCGATGAGGTCGTCGGCGTGGATCTGTCCGACCGGCTTCTGCTCCTCGTCGACCACCACAATCGACGATCCACGGTTGTTGGTGAACTCCTCGAGCACCTCTTCGATGGAGGTGTCTGCGAGCACGGCTGTGGGGAAGGGCGGACCCACGATCTCGGCCAGCACGCGATCACCCGCCTCCACCAGTTCGATGACCGGCACGTGGTCGAGCAGCTTGCCCTCGCCGTCGATCACCACGACGCCGTCCAGGGAGCGACGATCGTCATGGGCCAGCAACTGGCGCAGAGCGTCGCGCGCGGACTGGGATTCGCGCACCACCAGCATGTCGGTGTTCATGATGCCGCCGGCACTCTCGTCGTCGTAGGAGGCGATGAGTCGCAGGTTGTCCGACGCTTCCTCGGACATCTCCGAGAGCACGGACTCGCGATGGTCGTCGCTGAGTTCACGCAGCACCTCGGCACCCTCATCGGGCTCCATCAACTCGAGGTAGTCGGCGGCCTTGTCGGCGTCCAGGCCGCGGAACAACGCCACCAGTTCCGGGGACTCCATTTCCTCCAGCACATCGGCGGCGACTTCTGGTTCGAGCAACTCGAGCAGCGCCTCCTGCTCACGGCCACTCAGGTCCTCGATCAGGTCAGCCAGGTCCGCGGGGCGCATCTGGCCCAGCTTGGAGCGCGAGGACACGGTGCGCACCGGGCCCACGCCCTCGGCGAGTGACTCCACGGCCGCCCAGTCCAGCACCTGGCTGGGGGTGGGGCGGCGGCGGTAGCCACCAGGCACGATGCGACGCACGAAGGAACGGAAGGACACGTCGACGCCGACCACCACGTATTCACGCTCCACCCGGGCCAGGTAGGCATCGGACGAGCGCACCACGCGCATGCCGTCCACGTCGAGAATCTGGTGATCGAGCACATCGGCATCGAGCAGCGATTCCCCTTCCCGGCGCTGGAAATCCGAGAGGTAGATGCGAGTTGAGGAGAGCCGCACCTCGTCGTTGGACATGGTGAGGATGTGTGCAGCCTCGATGAAGGAGCGGCGAGGTCCCACCTTGACGATGAGTCCGGACACGGGCGGGTAGGTGGCCGTGCCGTGGCGCACCACGATGTCGATGAGCTTGCCGATGTCGTGGCCGGATTCGTCGCGCACGGGGCGCCCGATGAGGCCGGCGACGGAAACCAGGGATTCGGCAACCTGTTTGGCCGTCAATGCCGATTCGCGTGGCGTGGCTTGCCAGCGTGTCAGACGCACGGCCATGGGCGTCTCCCATCCATCAGCAGTTGTTCATCAATCGCAGCCTAGCAGCGGGAATGTGCTTGGGAATCCTGGTTTTTCGCGCGAGTCGACGGCCCGTCACATGGCTGCGGACTGTTCACCGTACGATTACGAGATGTTCGCTGAACCAGATGTGATGGCCCTGCTGGGCACCGTCCACGACCCCGAGATCCACCGTCCCATCACCGAACTGGGCATGGTCGACACGGTCACCATCAATGGAGCCGACGTGACCGTGCGGGTGCTCCTCACCGTGGGCGGCTGCCCCATGCGCGACACCATCACCACCCGCGTTCGTGACGCGCTGGGCCGCCTGCCACAGGTCGGAGCCATCGACGTGGAGTTGGGCGTCATGAGCGATGAACAGCGCACCGCCATGCGCGACAAGCTGCAAGGCCCCAGCAAGGAGATCGCCTTCGCCAAACCCGGCTCGCTCACGCGCGTCATCGGTGTCACCTCGGGCAAGGGCGGCGTGGGCAAGTCCTCGCTCACCGTGAACCTGGCCGTGGCCATGGCCCAGCGCGGCAAGCAGGTGGCCATCGTGGACGCCGACGTCTACGGCCACTCGGTGCCGCGCATGCTCGGCATCACCGAGCCGCCGACACGCATCGACGACGGCTTCATGATGCCGCCGCAGGCCAACGGTGTACGTGCCATCTCCATGCTGCCCTTCAAGCGCGGTGGCAGCCCCGAGCCGGTGCTCTTCCGGGGCCCCATGCTGCACCGCGTGCTGCAGCAGTTCCTCTCCGACTTCTTCTGGGGCGACCTCGACGTCCTGCTGGTGGACCTGCCCCCGGGTACCGGTGACATCGCCATGAGCCTGGCCCAGCTGCTCCCGGCCTCCGAACTGGTCATCGTCACCACGCCGCAACCGGCTGCGGCAGAGGTAGCGGTACGTGCGGGCATGGTGGCGCAGCAGACGCATCAGAAGGTGCTGGGCGTCATCGAGAACATGTCGAGCACTCCCTGCCCCCACTGCGGCGAGCCGCTTGATCTGTTCGGCTTCGGCGGTGGTCAGATCGTGGCCGATGTGCTGACGCGTGAGCTCGGCAGCAATACGCCGCTGCTCGCCAGGGTGCCCTTCGATGTGCGCCTGCGCGAGGGCGGCGATGCAGGCCGGCCGCTGGTGCTGGAGGCTCCCGATTCACCGGCAGCACTGGAGATCTTCCGCATGGCCGACGGCTTCCTGCAGCAGCCGAGAGGCCTGGTGGGCAAGACCCTCAACCTCACTCCGACCAAGCACTGAGCTCAGCTGATATCCCGGGGATCCACGGTCGCCGGACCCGGTTGCTCAGGTGTCGCCGGCTCCGCGGCGGGGTTGGTCGCCGGGCCGCGGATCGCGCCATCGGCCCCACGCAGGGAGTCGTTGGCCTGGCGGCGCGCCTCATCGATGGGCGACACGACGTCACGAAGCGCACGCCGGGGATCGAGATCACGGATGTCACGCAACGTCTGCTCGTCGATCTCAGCGGCCTGGACCAGGCTGTCCTTGGCAGCGTTGGCCTGCTCGCGCAGCGTGCGCAGGAACTGTGCCGCCTGCAAGGCGACCTTCGGCAGTCGGTCAGGCCCGAAGACGACCAGACCGACGACCGCGATCATCAGGATCTCGCCTATACCCATGTCAAACAGCACACGAGCAGCCTAATTCGTCGTGGTATCCGCTCCGAGCGTCACCCGCACCGACCTGCCGCTCTTCAGGGTCAGGCGGATGACATCACCAGGCCGATGCGAGCGGATGTCGACGATGAGCTGGGTGGGGTCGGCGACACTGGCGCCATCGACGGCGATGATGATGTCGCCGGCTTTGAGCCCGGCGCGGGCAGCGCCCTGCCCCGCCTTGACGTCGGCGATGCGAGCCCCTTGACCCGTGAACTGGGTGTCGATGCTCACGCCCATCACCGGCACCTGGGACTTGCCGGTCTTGATGATCTCCTCGGCGATGCGCTTGGCCTGGTTGCCCGGGATGGCGAATCCGAGACCGATGGATCCGCTCTGGCCACCGAAACCGGAACCCAGAGAAGCGATGGCCGAGTTCACCCCGATCACGGCACCGCGCTGATCGATCAACGGGCCGCCCGAGTTGCCGGGATTGATGGCGGCATCCGTCTGGATGGCGTTGAAGTAGGAGAGTGCCGCTCCACCACCCGAGTCACCGGCAGTCACCGGGCGATTGAGGGCGCTCACGATGCCGCTGGTGACGGTGCCCTGCAGCCCCAGTGGGGAGCCGATGGCGATGACCGGGTCACCGACCACGACACCGTTGCTGTTGCCGAAGGTGACAGCCGGCAGGCCCGTCTGCTCAACCTTGACCACGGCCAGGTCGTAGGCGCTGTTGGAGCCGACCACCGTGCCCTTGGCCTTGGAGCCGTTCGCGAACACCACGTCGATGGAGGTCGGATTGCCGACGCCGGCGACCACGTGGTGGTTGGTGAGGATGTATCCGTCGGATCGGATGATGAAGCCGGAACCGGTGGCACTGCCTTGATCGCCGGTCACGTCGAGGTTGACCACACTGGGCGTGAGCTTGGCAGCGAGGGCGGCTACCGAACCAGCCGGGCGTGAGGTGCTCGTACTTGCAAGCTGTGCGAGTGCCGCGCCGGTGCCGGTGTCGTTGAGCAGTGCATGATCCACCGCCCCACCGATGAGACCCGCAACCAGTGCCATGGCGATGGCAAGCGAGGGGCGCACCATGCGCCGCGATGGCGAGTCCGTCACGGCCACGCCGCCCAGGTGTGCACTGCCCAGGACCGGTGCCGCTGTGGCAGTCGAGGCCGTGCTCTCAGCGTCAGTGGCTTGGCCAGTCGCAGTGGAATCCTCGGCAGCCACAACCCCATCGCCCTGCCCATCCGCCCATTGCGTGGCGGAGGTCGTGGGGACTGCCTGCTCGGAGTTCGGTTCGTACGTCATGTGGCCATTCTTGCGCGCGACCCCGCACCGTGAAGTACCGCGCTGGCGTCGGTACACAGGCGTGACACAGGAATTGCCGATCGCTTACTCGTTCGGGGGCAATCTGGGAAATGCGCCCGCGCCTCCACGCACGCCCCCACCGGCACCACTAGCCTGCAGACGTGTATGTAGACGAACCCCTGTGGCCGGTGCCCTCCGAGGCTACGTGGGATTTCGCGGAGGCCTACTGTCCCGAGACGGACGCCATCGTGCAGGCACGGCAACGCGCCGACGAACTCGGTGTCACCGCGGTGTCCCCCGGTGCCGGCGCCGCACTGCGCATGCTCACGGCCATGACCCACGCCAGGAACGTGGTGGAAATCGGCACGGGTACCGGAGTCACGGCTCTGTGGATGCTGCAGGCGCTGCGCGACGACGGCCAGTTCACATCCATAGACGTCGAGGGTGAGCACCATCGCATCGCTCGCGAGATGCTGGCGGCGGCTGATGTGCCGCAGGGCCGTGTACGCCTGATCGCCGGACGTCCGGGTGAGATCCTGCCCAGACTGCAGGACGGCGCCTACGACGTGGTGCTGCTCAATGTGGAGCCCGCGGCACTCAATCCCATGCTGGACCTGGCCTTGCGTCTGCTGCGGCCGGGCGGCATCTTCGCGGTGTCGAATATCTTCGGGAACAACAAGTTGGGCGATCCCGCCCAACGCGATCCGGCAACAGTGGCCAGGCGGCTCTTCGTCCATCGGGTGGCCGAGGATCCGCGACTGCTTCCTGCGCTGTTGGCGGCCGGTGACGGCCTGCTCGTCAGCGTGCTCGTGCCGACGGAGACCTAGGACAGGAAAAGGCCCCGATCCACAGGGATCGAGGCCTCGCGTGGGATCGTCAGCCGACGACTCCCGCAATCTGGCTTCCCAGATCGCGTGCCTCGTCAGGAGTGAGTGCGACAACCAGACGCCCGCCACCCTCGAGGGGGACCCGCATCACGATGACGCGCCCTTCCTTGACGACCTCCATGGGACCATCACCGGTACGGGGCTTCATTGCCGCCATGCTGCTGCCTTTCGTAGTCGACGTAACCGTCGGATTGACCATTATTCCGTACGGGCTTGGTGATTCCGAAATCAGGGGTCGGTACGGGCGGCTGCCATCCCCCTGCGGAAACAGCCCTGCAGGTGGTCATCGACCAGACCGTTGGCCTGCATGCCGGCGTACAGGGTGGTGGGACCTACGAAGACGAACCCGCGCTGCTTGAGCAGATTGGCAAGTGCCGTGGAGGCGGCAGTGGCTGTCGGCAGGTCGCCGGATCGGCGCGGCGGGCGGCGGAAGCCCTCAATGCGCAACTCGCGGTCGGTGGGCGCATGCCGGAGCATGGTGGCCTCCAAGGCGCCCTCGCCTTCACGCTGACGGAGTTCACGCAGCGCCCGGGCATTGGTGATGGTGGCCAGGATCTTCCGGCGGTTGCGGATGATGCCGGGGTCCGTGAGCAGGCGGCTCACATCCGCGTCATCGAAGTCGGCCACCCGTTCCGGCTCGAAGCCGGCGAAGGCCAGCCGGAAGGCGGGTCGTTTGCGCATGACGATGAGCCAGGAGAGGCCGCTTTGGAAAGACTCGAACGTGAGGCGCTCGAAGTAGGCGACATCGCCCCTGATGGGCACCCCCCATTCCTCGTCGTGGTAGCGCACATAATCGCTGGTGAGGCCCGGCCAGGCGCAGCGTCGCAAGCCGACGCCCGCGTCCGAGGCATCGATCAGGGATTCCATCCACCCACCTTCACACCTGGGGAGCGCCGGGAACCATCAGGCGCTCAGCCATGCTTTCATCTGCGCCTCCATGCGCTGCAGCTGCGCCACCGGCGCATACTCATGCGGCGTGTGGGCAAGCGAGGGGTCCGCGGGACCGAAGTTGACCGCGGGCACATCGAGTGCCGTGAAACGGGCGACGTCCGTCCATCCGTACTTGGGATTCACCACGCTCCCGGTGACGGCCACGAAGGCAGCCGCCGCGGGACGCGTGAGCCCCGGCAGGGCCCCCTCCGCGGCGTCGACCACGCGCAACTCGTAGCCCGTGAAGAGCTCCCGCAGCTGCGCTTCCGCCTGCGCGCTTGTGCGATCGGGTGCGAAACGGTGATTCACCGTGATCACCACCTCATCGGGCACGACGTTGCCCGCCACTCCTCCCCTGATGAAGACGGCCTGCAGCCCCTCTCTGTACTCCAGACCATCGATCACCGGGCATCGCGGCATATAGTCGTTGATGCGATTGAGGATCTCCGCGCTGGCATGAATCGCGTTCTGCCCCAGCCAGCCGCGTGCGGTGTGGGCACGACGGCCTCGCACCACCACCTCAACCCGCATGGTCCCCTGGCAGCCGGCTTCGATGACGCCGTTCGATGGTTCCATCAGGATCGCGAAATCCCCTTGCAGCAATTGGGGTTTCGTCTCGGCGATTCGTTTGAGGCCATTGCGGGTCGCCTCCACTTCCTCGCATTCGTAGAACACGAAGGTGAGGTCGCGATTGGGCGCGGTGAGGTCATGTGCCAGCTTCAGTTGCACTGCAAGGCCGCTCTTCATGTCACAGGCGCCGAGCCCGTACAGGCGATCCTCATGCACCGAGTGGTTCCCGGCAGCATCGGCCACCGGCGCCCTGTCGCCAGCTCGCACCAGCAGCGCCCGATCGTTCCCGGACGAAGGCACGGTGTCGATGTGGCCGGCGATGATGACGCGTTCTGCGCGCCCCAGCGTGGTGGAGGCGACGACGGAGTCACCATCGCGCACCACCGTGAGGTGGGGCAGCGCACGCAGCGCGTTCTCGATGGCGTCGGCCAGGGCGCCCTCCCGGCCCGACTCGCTGGGAGTGTCGATGAGTGCACATGCCAGCTCGACGAGGTCGACGGAGAGGTCCATGGGGTAAGCGTGCCCTAGTGACGTGGTTCGATCCAATGCGCGGCCTGTGGGTAGCGTTGGCGCCATGACTGCTGCTGCCGCCCTCGGCCTGGCCACCTTCTCCGGCGACACCCTGCTGGACGTCTGGTACCCGCAACCGGTGCTGGGATCCAGGCCGGCGGACGTGGCCGAACTCGAGCATGCGGCCCGTCATGACGACCTCCGCGCCGTTCGCGTCGCGGTGGTCACCACCATCATCAACGACCTTGATGCACCACCCACGGACGGCGCGGACGTGTACCTGCGTCTGCACCTGCTCTCGCATCGGCTGGTCAGGCCCCGATCCATCAATCTCGACGGCATCTTCGGCCTGCTCTCCAATGTGGTCTGGACCTCGATCGGCCCGGTGGCCGTGGAGGCGATCCCGGCAGTGCGTCTGCGCGCTCGCACCCGCGGCATCGAGTTCCAGGTGTTCGGAATCGACAAGTTCCCACGCATGGTCGACTACGTGGTGCCCACGGGCGTCCGCATCGCCGACGCCGATCGCGTACGACTCGGTGCGCACCTCGCCGAAGGCACCACCGTCATGCATGAGGGCTTCGTGAACTTCAACGCCGGAACGCTGGGCAGTTCCATGGTGGAGGGCCGCATCTCGCAGGGTGTGCTGGTAGGCGACGGGTCGGACATCGGTGGCGGCTCCTCGATCATGGGCACGCTGTCGGGCGGTGGCCAGGAGGTCATCAGCATCGGCGCGGGCTGCCTCATCGGGGCCAACGCCGGCGTCGGCATCTCACTGGGCGACGGCTCGGTGGTGGAGGCCGGCACCTACATAACCGCGGGCTCCAAGCTCACCCTGCCCGACGGCCAGGTGGTGAAGGGCCGCGAACTCTCCGGTGTCCCGAACCTGCTGTTCTGGCGCAACTCGGTCACGGGGGCGCTGGAGGCCAGGCCGCGCAAGGGCAACTGGGGCGGATTGAACGCCGCACTGCACGCATGAGCAAGGCCCAGGCGCACGCGGTCTGCGTCTTCTGCGCCTCCAGCAGCGCCATCGACGAGCGCTACCTCCGGCTGGCGGCGGAGTTGGGAACAACCCTGGCGGGTCACGGCATTTCCCTGGTGACGGGCGGTGGGAGCGTGTCCATGATGGGTGCCATCGCGCGTGCCACGCGCGCCTCCGGCGGCCACACGGTGGGCGTGATCCCCAGCGCCCTGGTGGACATGGAGGTAGCCGACCATGAAGCCGACGAGCTCATAGTCACCCCGGACATGCGCACCCGCAAGGCGGAGATGGACCGGCGGGCAGATGCCTTCATCACCCTGCCCGGTGGCATCGGCACCCTCGAGGAACTCACCGAGGTGTGGACTTCGTTCACGCTCGGCATGCACCGCAAACCGGTGATCGTCATCGATCCCTGGGGCGACTACGCACACCTGCGCGCGCTCATCGCGCACCTCACGGACAGCGGTTTCGTGCGCTCGCAGGCCGCGGCGGCGCTGCACTGGGTCACGGGAGTCGATCAGGCCATGGCGTTGCTCGACAGCCATCTGGAAACCTTCGAGGGCCCCACCACCACCGTGGATGAGGCCCTCGAATCGAGCGGGTGAGCGATCAGCGCTGGCCGACCGGTACGTAGTCACGCTCAGGAACGCCGATGTACACCTGACGCGGACGACCGATCTTGGTGGTCGGGTCCTCGATCATCTCGCGCCACTGCGCAATCCAGCCCGGCAGTCGGCCGAGTGCGAAGAGCACCGTGAACATCTGTGTCGGGAAGCCCAGCGCCTTGTAGATGAGGCCGGTGTAGAAGTCGACGTTGGGGTACAGCTTGCGCTCGATGAAGTAGTCGTCGCTCAGGGCAGCAGCCTCGAGCTTCTTGGCGATGTCGAACAGCGGATCGTCGATGTGCAGCGCCGTAAGCACCTCATCCGCCGACTCCTTGGCGATGCGCGCACGCGGATCGAAGTTCTTGTACACGCGGTGGCCGAAGCCCATGAGCTTGATGCCGTCTTCCTTGTTCTTGACCTTCTCGATGAAGGTCTCGGCACTCATGCCGGATGCGTGGATCTGCTCCAGCATCTCCAGCACCGCTTGGTTGGCACCGCCGTGCAACGGGCCGAAGAGCGCGTTGATGCCGGCCGAGACGGAGGCGAACATGTTGGCGTGCGAGGAGCCCACGAGACGCACCGTCGAGGTGGAGCAGTTCTGCTCGTGATCGGCATGCAGGATGAGCAGCCGGTCGAGTGCCTTGACCGCGATGGGATCCGCGTAGTACTCGGCCGCAGGAACCGCGAAGGTCATGCGCAGGAAGTTCTCGACCAGTCCCAGATGGTTCTTGGGATAGGCATGCGGCTGACCCACGCTCTTCTTGTAGGCCAGAGCGGCCAGCGTCGGCACCTTGGCCAGCAGGCGGATGGTGGAGCGGTGCACGTGGTCGGGGTTGAAGGGATCCATCGAATCCTGGAAGAAGGTGGAGAGCGCGGAGACCGCGGATGAAAGCACCGGCATGGGGTGCGCGTTCGAGGGGAAGGCGTCGAAGAGGTGACGCATCTCCTCGTGCACCATGGTGTGTTCCTTGATGTTCTGCTCGAAGCTGGCGTACTCCGCAGCAGTGGGCAGGTTGCCGTAGATGAGCAGGTACACCACTTCGTAGAAGGTGGACTGCTCTGCCAGCTGCTCGATGGGGTAGCCGCGGTAGCGCAGGATGCCGGCGTCACCGTCGATGTAGGTGATCGACGACTCGCAGGACGCGGTGTTCATGAAACCCGTGTCCAGCGTCACGTTGCCGGTCTTGGCCAACAGCGGGGAGATGTCCAGGCCGGAGCTGCCCACTGTGGCCGGATGCACAGCAAGGTCGATCTCACCGTTGGGGTAACGAAGGGCGTAGTCGGACATGGGGACTCCCGTGCGTTGGATGAAGCAAAACTACTGGTGAAGGGTGGGCCCGAGTATGTGCCTTTGGGCCAGTCTCACCGCGGCAGTCGCGATGTCGGCGTCACTCGCGGTGAGCGCGATGCGCACATGCTGCTCACCGGCAGGCCCGTAGAAGGCACCGGGGGCGGCCAGAAGGCCCAAATCCGCCAGCCTGCCGATGGTGAGCCAGCAGTCCTCGCCTCGCGTGGCCCAGAGGTACAGCCCGGCATGCGAATGATCGACGCGGAAGCCCGCAGCTTCGAGCGCGGGACGCAGTAGGGCCCGTCGCCTGGCGTACCGCTCCCGCTGGGTCGCCACGTGGGCGTCGTCTCCATAGGCCACGGCCATGGCCGCCTGCACGGGAGTGGGGACCATGAAGCCCGAGTGCTTGCGCACCTCCAGCAACTGTTGAATGCGCATGCGGTCACCGGTGATGAAGGCGCCGCGATACCCGGCCAGATTCGAGCGCTTGGACAGCGAATGCACCGCCAGCAGGCCGCGATGGGCATCGTCCGCCGTGCCGCAAACGTCCGGGTGCAGGACGGAGCGCGGTTCGCAGTCCCAACCGAACTCGATGTAGCACTCATCGTTGACGATGAGCACGTCATGCGCGCGACCCCAGGCGACGATTTCCCGCAACTGGTCGGTGCCGAGCACCGCGCCCGAGGGATTGGAGGGCGAGTTCAGCCACACCAGGGAAAGTCTGCGGCCGCCGGCCCCGGCACGCATGCGCAGTGCCTCCAGCTCCCCCACTCCATCGGCCGTGGCGACAGCGGCACCGACCAGCCGGGCACCGAGGTCGTAGGTCGGGTAGGCGACGGCTGGGATGGCGATGACGTCACTGGCCCCCAGTGCCAGCTGGAAGGGCAGCATCGCCACCAGTTCCTTGGAGCCCATGGTCGGCAGGATGTCTGCGTCGGCTACGGACACACCCAGACGGCGTTGCAGCCAACCCGCGATCGCGGAGCGCAGGGCCGGTGTTCCCCATACCGTCGGATAGCCCGGGCTGTCCGCTGCTGCACGCAGGGCCTCCTGCACCACCGACGGCGTGGCGTCGACCGGGGTTCCGATCGACAGGTCGATGAGGCCCTGCGCGGCGGCGCGTTCCTTGAACGGGAGCAGGCGATCCCAGGGGAATTCCGGTAGGGATCGCTGCTCGGCGCGGGACGTCGTCGCCACTCCCGGGATCAGTGCGACTGCGGCGGCAGGGCAGCCACCATAGGTGCATCGAACTTCTGGGGACCGAGCTTGGCGGCGCCACCGGGCGATCCGATCTCAGCGAAGAAGTCGATGTTGGCCTTGGCGAAATCGGCCTGCTCGGCCGGAACGTCGTCCTCGTAGAAGATGGCCTCAACCGGGCAGACCGGCTCGCAGGCACCGCAGTCGACGCACTCGTCGGCCTGGATGTAGAGCATCCGATCGCCTTCGTAGATGCAGTCGACGGGGCATTCCTCGATGCATGCCTTGTCCTTCACATCGACACAGGCTGCCGTGATGACGTACGTCATGGACCCTCCCAGGATTCGCAGCCCATTCTGCACCAGCGTCGGGACCCGTACCGCGCGGGGGCCATGCCTCACGCGGTGGGCGTGTCCCTCGGCACGACCGTCGGCACCACGCTGCCAGCGGAGGCCGTAGCAGCAGTGGCCGATTCCCCTTGTTGGCGAGGAGCCGCCCGCTATTCGATCCCGGCGAAGAGATCGGTTTCACGATCCTTCCCCGCACTCACGCCCTTCACTCCCCGGAAGTACTCGATACCGAGCGCCTCGGAGCCGAGGTTGTTGGACAGCGCGAAGAAGCCATTCCTGACATCGATCTGGGTCGCGTGCTCTCGCAGCGCCGCCAGTTTGCGGTCTAGGTAGTCGGTCGCACGGATCTCGGTGGTGACGAATTCGTCGGGCGTGGCCATGGGCAGGTCATCGGGGTTCATGGTCGCGAAGGGGCTGTCGGACCCCTGCGCCTGCAGTGCCTCGATGCCCGCTCTCATGACGCTGCGCGGGAAGGCAGTCCAGTAGATCTTGCTGATCTCCCAGGCCTCGCCCAGGTCCGGGCGGAAGGAGTCAACGGCCGCCAGCAGTTGCGCATACATGGCCACGCGATGGGCCTGGATGTGATCGGGATGCCCGTAGCCACCGAAGTCGTCATAGGTGACGAGCACCTGCGGCCTCACCTCGCGGATCACTTCCACCAGGTACGCGGCTGCGGTCAGCAGATCGGCACGCCAGAAGCAGTCAGGTCGATCATTGGGCGGCGTTCCCACCATGCCGCTGTCGCGGAAACGGCCCGCACCGCCGAGGAATCGGTGATCCATGACGCCCAGCGCCCGCATGGCGTTGGCAAGTTCCTGTCGGCGGTGTTCACCCAGGGTGTCGTCGGCATGTGCGGCGAGATGCGCGAGCTCCTCGATCAGGATCTCGCCCTCCTCGCCGGAGGTGCAGGTGACAAGTGTGACTGCAGCACCCTCTGCAACGTACTTGGCCATGGTGGCGCCTGATCCGATGGTCTCGTCGTCGGGGTGTGCATGGACCAGCAGCAGTCGACGTGTCATAGGCGCGAGCCTAGCCATTGGGCGCGCCGTAGCGACTGAGGTTGAAGGCTTGGTGACGAACGCGCAGGATGACTCCATGCCCATCGCGCTCGACGCCGACTTCCCCCGTACCTATGCCCGCACCGACCGCTTCCGACGTGGTGTGCCGCGAACCTTCGAGGTCACAGACAGGCATGTCACCTTCCTACGATCCTCGGGACCCTTCGATGCCCAGTTGAGCCTGTGGCGCTTCGACCTGGATGGCGGGGCTGAGCAGCTGCTGGTGGCAGCCGACGATCTGCACGCCGATGATGCGGCGCTGCCCGCAGCCGAGCGCGCCCGCCGCGAACGCCTGCGCGAAAGCGGGGCCGGTATCACCGGCTACTCCCAGAACGCGCAGGGAGATCGCATGGTGTTCGCCGTGGGCGGGGTGCTCTGGTGCTGGGACCGCTTCGGCCTGCGTAGCATCGAGACCGACGGCACGGTCTTCGATCCGCGGCTCGACCCCAGCGGCGAATTGGTGGCATGCGTCATCGACGGTGGAGTGCAGGTCGTGCGCTTCGTCGATGGCGATCCCCTGTTGCGCATCGCGCGGGAGGGCCGGACGGTGGGCAGCGCCGACTTCGCGGCGGCCGAGGAGCTGAGCAGGTATCGGGGTCACTGGTGGGCACCGGACGGTAGCGCCCTGCTGGTGGAGGTGGTCGACGAATCGATGGTGCCGGTATGGCGCATCGCCGATCCCACCTTCCCTGATCGCGAGCCACGCGAGCATCGCTACCCGCGCGCGGGCGCCACGAACGCGGAATGCTCGCTGCTGCTGGTGGACATCGCCTCCGGCGAGGCGCGTGAAATCCCTTGGGATCGCTCGGCTTTCGAATATCTGGTGGCGGTGCACTGGAGCCGTTACGGGAGTCCGTTGGTCACCCTTGCCAACCGCGAACAGACCCGCTTCGAGACCTTCGCGCTCGATCTGGAGACGGCCACCCTGCGATCGGTGCTGGTCACCAGCGGTGAACCGTGGGTGGAGGTAAGCATCGGTGCTCCAGCCTGGCTCCCCGACGGCCGCCTCGTACACATCATCGAGGAACGGCAGTCCGACACTCGCCGCCTGGCCATTGATGGCAGGTGTGTCACGCCCGTCGGTTTCCAGGTAGCCGGCTTGGTGCATGTCGGAGAGCACGGCGTGGTGGTGGCGGGCGCCACCGATCCGCGCACACTCATGGCCCTGCACATCGACAGCGACGGCATCCAGACTCCGCTCTCCTACGGCTTCTCCTACAGCCAATTCGCGAGCAATGGCAAGGTCCACGTGCGCTCCCTACTCACCGCCACCTCCACCCGACGACAGGTCGAGGTGATGCGTGGGGAGGCCGTGATCGGACATATCGAGGTGCTCGCGGAGCGCGCCTCCATGAAAGCCCCGGAATTTGAGGTGCTGGCCGGACTCAACGCGGTTGTGCTGTGGCCTGAGCACGGTTTCCAGGGTCGCCTGCCTATCGTGATGGCGCCCTACGGCGGACCCCATCACCTCGAGGTCATTGCCGCCGCCGGCAGCTTCGCAGAGGACCAGTGGCTGGCCAATCAGGGTTTCTGCGTCATCATTGCCGACGGCCGGGGCACACCAGGGCGCGGCCTGGCCTGGGAACACGCCATCCTGGGCCAGTTCGCCTCGGTCACACTCGAGGACCAGGTGCTGGCCTTGCAGGCGGCACTGGAACGGTTCCCCGACCGCCTCGACGGGTCACGCGTGGGCATCCGCGGCTGGTCCTACGGCGGCTACCTCACCGCCCTGGCCCTGCTGGCCCGTCCCGATCTCTTCCATGTGGGGGTCGCCGGGGCACCCGTCACCGACTGGACGCTCTACGACACCGCCTACACCGAGCGCTATCTGGGCCATCCGGACAAGGCGCCGGAGGTGTATGCAGAGAACTCGCTGGTGCACCTGGCACCCAACCTGCGGGGCAAGCTGATGCTCGTGCACGGGCTGGCGGACGACAACGTGGTGTCCGCGCATTCGCTGCAACTGTCGGGCGCGCTCTTGGCGGCCGGGCGCCTGCATGAGTTCCTGCCGCTGGCAGGCGTCTCACACATGACGCCGCAGGAAGCCGTCACCGAGAACCTGATGCGCGTCGAGGCGGAGTATTTCGCACGGCACCTGCATGCGCGGCAGTAGCGCTATTCGTCGCTATTCGTCGCCACCAGCCAGGGCGATGCTCTCCTGCGTCGGCAGCTGGATGATCGTGGTGTGCGCGTAGTTCACCGCCGCCGTTGCCACGCGCTGCACCCGGCGCATCTGCATGGCCAGCGGGCTGGGAATGGGCGTGGCCTCCAGGCGATGCAGGAGCGCCTCGCTCCGTGGATCCGCAAGCGTCGACGTGACGGAACCGGCCTCGACCAACTGGCCCTGGGAGATGACCACGAGGTGTGCACCGGCGCTGGAAATCAGCGCCGGGTCGGCGATGACTCCGATCACGGTGACGGGGAACTCCATGGCCACCCGGCGCATATGCGCGCAGGCATGCGCGACGTCGAAGGGCGAACCGCTCAGGGCACTGAAATCGAAGATGAGCAGGTCCTCCTCACGCACCAGAGCCAGCAGCGTCGAGGCCACCATGCGCGGCAGGGGCCCTGAATCCCTGGGTCGCCAGGACAGGACATCCTCGTGCAATCGCAGCGCACCCCGAATGCGCGTCACCAGATCCTCGCCCGTGCGCTTGGGGAGTTGCTCGGCGACGGTGCCGCGTGCCACTTCCCGGCCGTCAATGAGTGTGCCTCCCGCTGCCTGCAGGGCCGCGGCCGTGCGCTGGGCCTCCTCCTCGTTGTCGCAGAGGATGACGGTGCGCGGCTCGAGCTGCAGATGCAGCATGTGCTTGCCCAGCTTGCAGGCGACCTCACGCATGGCCTTGCACCCCCAGCAGATGGCAGGCGGCGCTGTGCCCCAGAGCCACCGTGCGCATGGCGGGGACCTCCTGCGAGCAGGCGCGCACCACGGCCTCCCGGCAATTGAGCACCCATGGGCAACCCTGGCGGGAGGTGAGATCAACGAAGCCCGAGAACTCGGGCAAGGCGCGGTGGGGGCTGGGCGTGAGCCGCAGCAGGTCCTGGACATAGGGCATGGCGGGCCGCAGGCACACGTCGTACACCGAGCCCGACTCCACCACCCGTCCATCGAGCACCACCAGCACATCGTCGGCGAGATCCGCAGCCACCGCCAGGGAGTCGGTGCAGATGATGAAGGCCACGTCGGCCTCGCGGGAGAGGCGATGCAGCAGTTCGCTGTATGTGGGATAGAGGGCGCCCGCATGCGGCTGGTAGGGAAGGTCAATGACGATGACCTTGGGCCGTCGCGCCAACGCTTGGGCGAAGGCTGCTCGCAGGCGATCGGCTTCATCAAGCGCGTGCACACGTTCGTTGATGGCGAACAGCTGCACGCGTTCAAGGATGCTGGCATCCGCAAGCTCGTGTACGCGAGCGCGTGAATCCAGCGGCCCGCTGACCGAGCTCACGTGCAGTGACGCCTGCGTTCCACTGCTCACGCGCGAGACCAGCTCGCGACCCTCCATGACCAGATCGCCACCAACCTCGTAGCGATCGGTTTCCCCTTGCAGCACCAGACCGAGCGCCCGTCGCGCGTCGGCACGGTCACACACCATGGCCAGCACGCGATCGGGTGCCACATCCACGGACAGGCGCCGGATCAGGGACGTCCCGGCGACACTGATATCGACGTCGCGCAACTCGATGATGGCGTGTGCGGGCATGTTCCTAGCCTGACAAAGGCGGCACGACTTGTGGCCGTGACTCGCCGGAGTCTTACGACTTGGCGCGCCGGTTGGACTTCACACGCTCTGTCTGATCGAGGATCACCTTGCGCATGCGCACGCCCGTGGGCGTCACCTCGATGCACTCGTCCTCGCGACAGAACTCCAGCGCCTGTTCGAGGGACATGATGTGGGGCGGGATCAGCCGCTCCAGTTCCTCAGACGTGGCCGAACGCATGTTCGTGACCTTGCGCTCCTTGGTGGGATTCACGTCCATGTCCTCGGAACGCGCGTTCTCGCCGATGATCATGCCCTCGTACACCTCGACGCCGGGCTCGACGAAGAGCGCACCGCGCTCCTGCAGCGCGAACAGGGCGTAGGAAGTGACCTTGCCCCGTCGATCGGCCACCAGCGAGCCGTTGGGGCGCGTGCGCACCTCGCCGAACCAGGGCTCATAGGCCTCGAAGACGTGGTGCAGCAGCCCCGTGCCGCGCGTCTCGGTGAGGAATTCGGTGCGGAAGCCGATGAGGCCGCGGGCTGGCACCAGGTACTCCAGGCGCACCCAGCCGGTCCCGTGGTTGATCATCTGCTCCATGCGGCCCTTGCGGGTTCCGAGCAACTGCGTGACGGTTCCCACGAAATCCTCGGGAACGTCGACGGTGAGGCGCTCCACCGGTTCGTGCAGTTTGCCGTCGATCAGGCGGGTGACCACCTGGGGCTTGCCCACGGTGAGTTCGAAGCCCTCACGACGCATGAGTTCCACCAGTACTGCCAGCTGCAACTCGCCGCGACCCTGGACCTCCCAGGCATCAGGGCGCTCCGTGTCGAGAACGCGGAGGGACACATTGCCGACCAGTTCCGCATCGAGCCGGTTCTTGAGCAGGCGCGACGTCAGCTTCTTGCCGCTTTGGCCCACCAGCGGCGAGGTGTTGGTGCCGATGGTCATGGAGATGCTGGGTTCATCCACGGTGATGACGGGAAGCGGGCGGGGATCGTCGGCATCGGCGAGCGTGTCACCGATCGTGATCTCCGCGATACCCGCCACGGCCACGATGTCGCCGGGCCCCGCGAACTCGACCGAGACTCGCTCCAGTGCATCTGCCATGAGCAGTTCGGCGACCTTGGCCCGCTCGATGGTGCCGTCGTGACGACACCAGGCAACCTGCTGACCCTTGCGGATGGTGCCGTTGTGCACGCGGCAGAGGGCCAGGCGCCCCAGGTAGGGCGAGGCGTCAAGGTTGGTGACGTGTGCCTGCAACGGCATCTCGTCGTCGTACTCGGGGCAGGGGATGGAGTTGATGAGGGTTTCGAAGAGCGGCTCGAGGTTCTCGGCATCGGGCATGCCACCGTCCTCGGGTTGGTTCAACGAGGCGCGGCCGGCACGGGCAGAGGCGTAGACGACTGTGAAGTCGAGGGCGTCGTGACGGTGCGAGTCGTCGATCAGATCCATGAACAGTTCGTATGTCTCCTCGACCACCTCGCTGATGCGGGCATCAGAGCGATCCACCTTGTTCACGACCACGACGATGGGCAGGTGCTTGGCCAGCGCTTTGCGCAGCACGAAGCGGGTTTGGGGCAGCGGCCCCTCTGAGGCATCGACGAGGAGCAGCACACCGTCCACCATCTCCAGGCCACGTTCCACTTCGCCACCGAAATCGGCGTGGCCGGGGGTGTCGACGATGTTGAGGGTGATCTTGCGGCCCTTGGCGGCAGCGCCTTCGTAGCTCACGGCCGTGTTCTTGGCCAGGATGGTGATGCCCTTCTCACGCTCCAGATCCATGGAGTCCATGACGCGCTCTGCAACATCCTGGTTGGCGCGGAAATTGCCGGTCTGCCAGAGCATGGAGTCGACAAGGGTGGTCTTGCCATGGTCGACGTGGGCGATGATGGCGACATTGCGGATGTCATTGCGAAGTTGTTTCGTCACCTGTGGAGTTTAGCGGGCCAAAGGGCCTTGATTTCCCAAGCTTTTTGCGGCCGCTCAGGGACCCGTCGACTCGCTCACGACCGCCCAGCCCTGTGGGCTGTCGGCCAGGGTGAGGAAATCCCCGGGGGTTTGTGTGACCGGGTAGGGATCATGCGTCACCCAGACCATGGCCGCGGCGGTTGCGGTCTCCGGCACGCTGCCAGTCCAGGCACTCTCGCCACCGTCGACCGTGCGACAGCGGTGTTCGCCCACGCGTTGTGCCGTCACATCGAGCAGCACTGCCTGGGCGGAGATTGCCTTCACTCGCATGCCCTTGACGGCGTAGTAAGCGCGGATGACGTCCTCCCAGACCGGAAGCACCGGCACCCGGGGCAGGGAGTCGATGCTGACGCAAGGCCCCAAGGCTGGCGCGCTGGCCGAGACACTGGCAGAGACGCTGGGGGAGGCTGTGGTCAGGGGCTGCGATCTCCAGGGAAGATCGCTTCCTACGGCGCCGGATACGAGCAGCCATCCCGACCCGCCGAGAATGCACAATCCGAGGATCGTGGCCACCACTCCCAGTGTCCGCTTCATGGCTCCCCCTTCCCGGCTCAGGCTACGCGCCTACTCCAGCATCTCGTCACCCTGAAGTGAACTGCGCACGACCTCGAAGGCCAGGCTGGAATTGAACCCCTTGCGTATGAGCATGTTGGCCAGCCGGCGGGTTCGCGCCTGCGGATCCAAACCAGCGGTTGCGGGCAGTCGCTTGTGCACCAGCGAACTGGCCAGGGCTCGATCGTCCTCGACATCGATGGTCGAGAGCTCGTGGTCGATGAGTTCAGCGCTGATGCCCTTGGCGCGAAGTTCCTGTGCCAGCACGCGCGGTGCCAGGCCGCGCGAGGCACGCCGCGATCGCACGTAGAGCTCCGCGTATTCGGCATCATTCACGAGGCCCACCTCGACCATGCGGTCAAGCACCTGACCCGCGACCTCATCGGGAATCCCCTTGGCCGCCAAGGCTTCTGCCAGTTGCGCCCGGGACTGCGGCGCACGCGTGAGCCGACGCAACACGATATTTCGAGCCGCGGTGGCGGGGTCTGCCTCGCCGATGGATGAAGGGTCTACCCCGAGGTCCGGCGCAGACCCTTCATCCTCGAAGATCTGTCTACGCGTCGATGGGCGACGACTCTTCAACCTTCACTCCCACACCGAGCGCGGTCTTGATGGCTGTCTCGATCTCGGTTGCCAGATCCGGGTTGTCACGAAGGAACTGCCGGGCGTTCTCCTTGCCCTGGCCGAGTTGATCTCCGTCGTAGGTGTACCAGGCTCCCGCCTTGCGCACGATGCCATGATCGACGCCCATGTCGATGAGCGACCCCTCGCGGCTGATGCCCTCGCCGTAGATGATGTCGAACTCAGCCTGCTTGAAGGGCGGTGCCACCTTGTTCTTCACGACCTTGACACGGGTGCGATTGCCCACCACTTCCTGGCCGTCCTTGAGCGCTTCAATGCGGCGAATGTCCAGGCGAACAGAGGCATAGAACTTGAGTGCCTTGCCGCCCGTGGTGGTCTCGGGGTTGCCGAACATGACGCCGATCTTCTCGCGCAACTGGTTGATGAAGATGCAGGTGGTCTTGGAATTCGAGAGTGCCCCGGTGATCTTGCGCAGCGCCTGGCTCATGAGGCGCGCTTGCAGACCGACGTGGGAGTCACCCATTTCGCCTTCGATTTCCGCTCGCGGCACCAGCGCGGCCACCGAGTCGATGACAATGAGGCCGATGGCACCGGAACGGATGAGCATGTCGGCGATCTCGAGTGCCTGCTCGCCTGTGTCGGGCTGACTCACGAGCAGCGCGTCGATGTCGACGCCCAGCTTCTTGGCATATTCGGGATCAAGAGCGTGCTCGGCATCGATGAATGCGCAGATGTCTCCGGAGCGCTGGGCGTTGGCAATGGCATGGAGTGCCACGGTGGTCTTGCCTGAGGACTCCGGGCCATAGATCTCGATGACACGTCCCCGCGGCAGACCGCCGATACCGAGCGCCACATCGAGCGCGATGGAACCGGTGGGGATGAACTCCATGGGTGCACGGTTCTCATCACCGAGACGCATCACCGAGCCCTTGCCGAACTGCCGTTCGATCTGTGCGAGTGCTGCATCGAGCGCCTTCGCGCGATCGTTGCCGGGTGTGGTGCTGGGTGCCATGTTGCTCCTTGCCTCGTCGTTGTTGAGCTGGGCCTGACCATAGGCAGGGCCACTGACAGTCAACGGTCGACTGTGGATAACAAGTGAATGGTAGTCGAACACCTGTTCGAATGTGGACGACACGCCGGCAGGCTCGCTTCCCGGCGCCCGCTCGCCGCCGGCACTGATTGTGCAGCGGGAACACGCGACAGATTGTCCCTCAGCGCTCGGCCAAGGGCAGGCGCTCGTGCGTCCATACCGCGCGCCAGATGTCCACCGTCGCCATGCCAGCGATGATGGCTTCATCGCAGGTACGTCCGCCCAGCGCTGCCAGCTGGAAGTCATGCGCCCAGGAGCGTGCATAGGCCGGTCCGAAATGGGCCTCCATGCGAGCCCAGAAATCGGTTAGTCGCATTACGACAGTGTCTTCGCCATGGCGCCAGCCTGCAAGCGCCGCGACTGGCCGTCACTGGGAACACTGACGAAGGAGGCGAGCCAGCGCAGGGACAGGTCGAGCGCGGCCTCCGTCACCTGCAGGCCGCGCGCCTGCATGGCGCCCGCCGCCAGCTCACGCACGCGGACATGACTCGCAGTCGCCAGCCTGGCCAGCGCGGCCGTGTCGTGTTCACGGATGCCCGCCAGGGCCGGGTGCACCGCCACAGCGTCGGCCACCTCCGTCAGGGCCTGCTCCAGCGATGGCGCGCCGACGAATTGCGCAGCCAGCCGCTGAATCTCGTGCTCGAGCACCAAGTCCAGCAACGCGCTCTTGTCGCGGGCGTGGTTGTAGAGGGTCGCCCTTGCCACACCTCCACGGTCGGCGGCTTCGGCCATGGTGAGTCGCCTGATGCCACGCCGCGCAATGGTCTCCAGCGCGCCACGGATCACGCCCTCCCGAGCGCGATGCATGGCGTTGCCCGCGCGCAGGCGGGTGTTGGGACCATTGATGACGGTGGCATCGCCAGGTTCCGGCTCCGGCCGCGGCGGGTCGGACACGGCCCGCACTGCATCCACCACAGGGTCGTCTGCAAGGAAGGAAAGCTGTCCCTCGACGTGCGAGGCGTCAGCGGGCTTGGCGGCCACGGATCAGGCTGCGGCGGGCTTGCGGATCGGCATAGGCACGACGATGGGGCGCTCACGCCGCGCCACTTCGCGGGACACCGAGGCCAGCAGCTCGGAGAGCTGCACCTGCAGCGCGTCGCAAATGGAGGCCAAGCACTCGCTGCCCACCTCCTTGCGCCCGCGTTCCACTTCTGAGAGGTAGCCAAGGGACACCCGGGCGGAGGAGGAGACGTCGAGCAGGGTTCGCTTCTGCTCAATGCGCAGGCGACGCAGTTCCTCGCCCAGCACCTGCCGCAACACGATCATTCCCGCACCTCCTTCACCGCGCTCTGCAGGCACACGCTACCGCCACAGGCCCTCAAAGGCCCGACATATCCACAAGGGGCAGCAATGCGTCGAGCAGCATTCCCAGCACAACGAGCACCGTGCTGTGCCGTATTCCATCGCGATCGCCCTGCAACGTCAGCGAATGCGTGCGCACCGAGCCGGGACCAGCCACTGCCACATGCACCTCGCCCGCGGGATGGCCGTCCTGCCCCTCGGGTCCCGCCACACCGGTGCAGGCCACGGCGTAGTCAGCCCCGGTGGCCGCACAGGCGCCCTGCGCCATGGCCTCGGCCACGGGTGCCTGAATGACACCGCCACGCTCAATCAGTGAAGCCGGCACCCGGAGTAGCGAGCACTTGAGGTCCGTGGCGTAGGCGATGATGCCGCCGCGCAGCACCACTGACGCGCCCGGCACGGTGGCCAGCGTGGCTGCGATCAGGCCGGCGGTGACACTTTCCGCGGTGGCCAGGGTCTTGCCCGCGAGCGAGGCGGCGATGATGACCGCCCGTGCCAGCTCGGACTCGGTGGCCGGGAGCGTGGAGTCGGACAGCGCCTCCAGCGCCGCGCTGAGGTCGGCCCGGGTGTACGTCATCATGCGGCCCGCAGTTCTCGTGCATACACAGCGCCCGACCACATGGTGAGGACGAAGGCCACCCACAGCACGGCCAGACCCGCATCCTGGATGAGGCTGCCGAACCAGGCCGCCTGCGGCCAGAAGGCAAGCACAATGCCGATCAACTGCAGCGTGGTCTTGAGCTTGCCACCGGTGTTGGCCGCATGGACCACGCGGTTGCGGACGCGCAAACGCCAGATGGTGATGCCCCATTCCCTGATGAGCAGCAACACCGTTGCCCACCACGGGAAATGACCCTGCAGCGAGAGAATGACGAAGGCCGCGCCGGTCAGCGCCTTGTCAGCGATGGGGTCGGCCAGCTTGCCGAAGTCGGTGACCTCGTTGCGCTGGCGCGCGAGCCTGCCGTCCCAGGCATCGGTGATGGAGGCGACGATGAAAACAGCCATGGCCACGAAGCCGAACCACATGGTCTGCTGCAGTGCCGTCCAGCAGAATACGGGGACCAGGGCCGCGCGCAGCATGGTGAGCCCGTTGGAGAGTGTCCACAACCGATTCATGTCAATGCCTCGGCCAGCAGGTCTACGCCATCGGTGGCCACCACCACGGCATCGACGAAGTCGCCGATCGTGGCAGTACCGGTGATGCGCGTTGTGCCGTCGACCTCCGGGCCCTGGTGCTCAGCCCGACCCTCGACGCCGTCCGCATCCACCCGCTCCACCAGCACCCGCAGCTGTTCACCGATGCGGTCCTCAGCGCGCTGGTTGCACAACTCGTCGGCCAGCTCGGTGAGGGTTTCGACGCGCGCGTCGATGAGGTCCTGGTCAAGCTGCTGCCCGAAGTTGGCGGCCTCCGTGCCATCCTCGTTCGAGTACCCGAAAACGCCGATGTAATCGAGCCGGGCCCGCGAGATGAACCCGACCAGCTCGTCGAACTCGGCCTCCGACTCGCCGGGGAAACCCACGATGAAGTTGGAGCGCACACCGGCCTCCGGCGCCTCGGCTCGCACCTGTTCGAGCAGTTCGAGGAATTCCGAGACTCCTCCGAAGCGACGCATGCGACGGAGCACGGTGGCCGAAGCATGCTGGAAGCTGAGATCGAAATACGGCACCACCTTGGGGATGCCCGCCATTGCCTTGATCAGGCCCGGCCGGATTTCCGCGGGCTGCAGGTACGAGACCCTGATCCGCTCGATGCCGTCCACCTCAGCCAGCGACGGCAGCAGGGATTCCAGCAGCCGCAGGTCGCCGAGATCCTTGCCGTAGGAGGTGGAGTTCTCGCTCACCAGGAAAAGCTCCCGCACCCCCTGATCGGCCAACCAGCGCGCCTCATCGAGGATCTCATGAGGACGGCGGGACTGGTAGGCGCCGCGGAACATGGGAATGGCGCAGAAGGTGCAGCGCCGGTCGCAGCCGGATGCGATCTTCAGCGAGGCCCATGGTCCATGGTCGAGCCGCAACCGAGGCACCGGCATGGCGGCAAGGGGACGCGCACGCTCCACGGGCGAAAGTGGCAGCAGGCTGCGCCGGTCATGCGGAACATGTGATTCCAGATGCTCGCCCCCGAGGATGCGCCGCAGACGGTCCGCGATATCCGCGTAGTCGTCGAAGCCCAACACCGCATCGGCTTCGGGAAGTTCTGCCGCCAGCTCCCTGCCGTAACGCTCGGCCATGCAGCCCACGGCCACCACTGCCTGGGGGCCGCCCGCAGATCCCTTGAGATCAGCCTGGGCGAGAATGGTGTCGATGGAATCCTTCTTGGCGGCTTCCACGAAACCGCAGGTGTTCACCACCACCACATCGGCGCCTTGCGGCTGGCTCGCCAACTCGAAGCCTGCGGCAGCCAGGCGCGCCGCCAACTCGTCGGAATCGACATCATTGCGTGCACAGCCCAGGGTGATCATGTGAACGCGCTGCATTGGTGCAGCCTACCGGCGGGGGTGGGTCAGCCGACGGTGAAGGTGTGGTCGTAGACCTGCCCCGAAGCTCCGAGGGTTCCCATCGCGCGACCGTTGACAGTGAGGGCGATGCCAGCGGCATTGCCGATGCGCACATGGAGGTCGGAGGTACTGGAGAACGACTTGCTGTCACCGCTGCGCATATTGCCCTCGAAGAGCACAGTGGATGGGTTGGAGACGCGCACCCAGGAGAGCGCCGTGCTACGCAGTTGCAGGGTGAGGGCACCGGCCTGGTTGGCGCTGGGCGTGGCCGTTGGCGTCGATGTTGCTGTCGTCGACGGCGTGGCGCTCGGTGATGCGGTGGCCGTGGGTGTTGCAGTGACGGAGGCGGTGGCGACGGCCAGGTTCTCGGTGTTGGTGCGCGAACGGGATTGCCAGATGAGCACACCGATCACGGCCACGGCGATCGCGCCCAGCACCAACCACGTGCGCATCTCCGAGGGAACCCGGGAGCGACGGTCGAGCGCCCAGATGTTCACCGAGTCCTCCCCGGCAGCACTGCCCGAGACATCGAGTGGAACATCATCGACGGGCAGGGCCGCGAGCAGTGCATCGGTGTCCAGACCCAAGGCACCCCCCAGGGCCTTCACGTGACCGCGGGCGTAGACGTCGCCGCCACATTTGCGGAAGTCATTGGCCTCGATGGCCTCGATGATTCCCGCCCGGATATGGGTGCGATAGACGAGTTCAGGAATGTACAAGCCCTGCGCGATGCGCGCACGCTTGATCTCTGTCCCGACGTCCACTACATCCTCTGTGAAGCCCTGCGGTGCCCGAATTCGTCCACTTTAGCCCTGCAATGGACGCGACGAAAGCCTCAGAACACGAGCAGGGGGTGTTCACCACCAATTCAGAGGTCAATTGCGTACGCGTTCGAGGGCATCGGCGAGCTCATCCGGCTTCACCAGGACCTCTCGCGCCTTGGAACCCTCCGAAGGACCGACGATGCCGCGGGACTCCATGAGGTCCATCAGGCGCCCCGCCTTGGCGAAGCCCACGCGGAGTTTGCGCTGCAGCATCGAGGTTGATCCGAACTGCGTGCTCACAACGAGTTCGATGGCCTGCAGCAGCACATCGAGATCATCGCCTATGTCCTCGGCGGCCTCGGTCCTGGCCGCTTTGGTGGCGAGCACATCCTCGCGATATCTGGCTTCTGCCTGTGATTTGCAATGACCGACGACATTGCGGATCTCGGCCTCGCTGACGAATGCGCCCTGGATGCGAATGGCCTTGCTGGCTCCCATGGGCAGGAAGAGGCCGTCGCCCTGGCCCACCAGTTTCTCGGCGCCCGGCTGGTCGAGGATGACGCGTGAGTCGGCGAGGCTGGAGGTGGCGAAGGAGAGGCGCGAGGGCACGTTGGCCTTGATGAGGCCGGTGACTACGTCGACGGACGGGCGTTGTGTGGCCAGCACCAGGTGAATGCCGGCGGCGCGCGCCAACTGGGTGATGCGCACAATCGAGTCCTCGACGTCACGCGGCGCCACGATCATGAGGTCGGCCAGTTCGTCGACGACCACCACCAGATAGGGGTAGGTGGTGAGGACGCGCTGCGAATCAGGCGGCAGTTTCACCTTGCCGGCAACCACCGCCTTGTTGAAGTCGTCGATATGGCGGAAGCCGAAGGCGGCGAGGTCGTCGTACCGCATGTCCATCTCCTTGACCACCCACTGCAGCACTTCGGCTGCCTTCTTGGGGCTGGTCACGATGGGGGTGATGAGATGGGGAACGCCCTCGTAGGCGTTGAGCTCCACGCGCTTGGGGTCGACCAGAACCAGGCGCACCTCCTGCGGAGTGGCGCGCATGAGGATCGAGGTGATGAAGGAGTTGATGCAGGAGGACTTGCCTGCGCCCGTGGCGCCGGCCACCAGGATGTGCGGCATCTTGGCCAGATTGGCCATCACGAAACCGCCCTCCACATCCTTGCCCAGTGCCACCAGCAACGGATGCTGGTCGGAGGTGGCGACCTTGCTGCGCAGCACGTCACCGAGGCTGACGAGTTCGCGGTCGGTGTTGGGGATCTCGATGCCCACGGCCGACTTGCCGGGGATCGGCGAGAGAATTCGCACCTCTGCACTGGCCACGGCATAGGAGATGTTGCGCTGCAGCGCGGTGATCCGCTCCACCTTGACGCCCGGCCCCAGTTCCACCTCGTAGCGCGTGACCGTGGGCCCGCGCTGGAAACCGGTGACGGCCGCGTCTACGTCGAACTCCTCGAAGACGATGCGCAGCGACTCGATGATGCGGTCGTTGGCAGCGGTGTTCTTCTTGGGTGTCGCTCCGCTGGAGAGGGTTTCGACGGCCGGGAGTCTGTAATTGAGGGCGCCCGAGAGCTGCAGTTGCTTGGCCCGGGCCGGCTTGGCCGGGGCGGTTGCAGCAGGAGCGGTGGGCCGCACCAGTTCCAGGATGGCCGTATCCGCATTGGGATCGATCTCGGGACGCGGCAGGATGACGGTGGCGTGTTCTGCCAGATCCTGTTCGTAATCGGTGTCGTCGTATTCAGCGAGGTCATCCATCGTTGCGTCCTCGGTGCCCGAACCCGGCTCGATCACTGCAACCGGCTGGAACGGGGTATCAGCAACGAAACTCTGCACCTCCTCGACGGCTGCCGGATGCTGTCGCTGAGGCCGGTGGCGGCGCAGGAAGTCCACGACCACACGCAGTCGATCCGGGATCCTGGCCACCGGCGTCTTGGTCACGATGAGGATCGCAAACACGAGGAGCAGCACCGTGATCACGAGCGTGACCGGCTTGCCCACGGCACCCAGCAGCGGGGTGGCGAGGGCCCAGCCCAGGAAGCCACCACTGTGCGTCCATCCGGGATCACCAGGCGACGGCGCACCGGAGGTGACATGCCGCAGCACCAGCAGCATCCACACCAGCAGACTGCCGCCGATGGCGATACGGCCGTTGTCGGGGCCGGCCTCGGGATGACGCAGGATGCGGACGGCCATGTAGAGGACGAGCAGCGGGACCAGGATGTCGAAGGAGCCGGTGAGCTGGGTGACCACCTCGGCCACCATGGTGGAGAACCAGCCGCTGGTGCCGAACCAGATGGGTGCCGCGATGACCACGGACAAGAGGACCAGCAGCAGGCCCAGGCCATCGCGTCGGTGCGCGGGGTCCAGCGATGCTGCATTGCGACCGAGGCCGCGTGCCAGCGAGCCCAGCGAGAGGGCGATGCCGTCCCAGACGCGACGGAGCACATGTGCGATGCCCGCGCCGATGCGAGCCGGCAAGGGGGAAGGCTGCTTGCGTTTGGCCATGATGTCGCAGGGTATCGAGCAGCGGCGGGCAAATCCCGTCGCCCCGCCGCGCAGGGACCCGCTTAGGCCTCGACGACCACGGGCACGATCATGGGCTTGCGGCGCAAGGTGTTGGACACCCAACGGCCGAGTGTGCGCCGCACCAGTTGCTGCAGCTCATACTGGTCGGTGATCCCGGCCTTGACCGAGCCTTCGACAACGCGGCGCAGTTCGCCCAGGATCTCGTCGAACACGGCGTCGTCCTCACTGAAGCCACGTGCGTGGATCTGCGGACCCGCGACCACCACGCACTCGGTGAGGTCAACCGCGACGAAGCAGGAGATGAAACCCTCCTCGCCGAGTATGCGGCGATCCTTGAGCGAGGCCTCCGAGATGTCACCGACGGTGGAGCCGTCGACGTAGACGTACCCGCAGGGCACCGCGCCCACCAGGGTGGCCACGCCGTCCTTGAGATCCACGACGGCACCATCGCGGGTGAGCAGCACACGCTCGCGAGGCAGGCCCGTCTTCATGGCGATCTTCATGTTGGCATGCAGGTGACGTGGTTCGCCGTGCACCGGCATCACGTTGCGCGGCTTGACGATGTTGTACAGGTACAGCAGTTCACCAGTGGCGGCATGGCCGGACACGTGCACCTTGGCGTTGCCCTTGTGCACCACCACCGCGCCCAGATTGGTGAGGCTGTTGATGATGCGGTTCACCGCATGCTCGTTGCCGGGGATAAGCGATGAGGCCAGCACGATGGTGTCGCCGGGACCCACACTGATCTGGTGTGAGCGGTTGGCGATGCGGGCCAGCGCAGCCATGGGCTCCCCTTGCGAGCCGGTGGAGATGAGGACGGTCTGGCTGTCGTCGTACTTCTCGAGTTCGTCGACCGCGATGATGGTGTCGCCGGGAACGTGCAGGTAGCCGAGATCACGGGCAATGGCCATGGTGCGCACCATGGAACGGCCGATGAAGGCCACCTTGCGTTGGTACTGCACGGCCACATCGATGATCTGTTGCACGCGGTGGATATGCGAGGCGAAGGAGGCGACGACGATGCGGCCCTGGGCCGTGCCGAACACCTTGTGCAATGCCGGCTCGATCTCACGCTCGGACATCAGGAACCCTGGGACCTCCGCATTTGTGGAATCCACCATGAGCAGGTCGACGCCGGCATCACCGAAGCGGGCGAAGGCGTTGAGGTCGGTGATACGGCCATCGAGCGGGAGCTGGTCCATCTTTAAGTCACCGGTGTGCAGCACCATCCCCGCGGGCGTCGCGATGGCCACGGCGAGTGCGTCGGGTATGGAGTGCGAGACGGCAAGGAACTCGAGCTGGAAGGGGCCCAGTTTCTCGCGCTGGCCCTCGCGCACCTCGAGCGTATAGGGCTTGATGCGATGCTCCTTGAGTTTCGCCTCCAGCAACGCCAAGGTGAGGCGCGATCCGAGCAGCGGGATGTCCGCCTTCTCGCGCAAGAGATAGGGCACGCCTCCGATGTGGTCCTCGTGCCCATGCGTCAGCACAATCCCGACGACGTCGTCGAGCCGCTCGCGGATGTAGTCAAAGTCCGGGAGGATGAGATCGATTCCGGGTTGTGAGTCTTCGGGGAAGAGCACGCCGCAATCGACGATGAGCAACTTACCGTCGAACTCGAACACCGTCATGTTGCGGCCGATTTCGCCAATGCCGCCGAGCGGCACGATGCGCAGGGTGCCCTTGTCCAGGACCGGGGGAAGCTCGAGATTGGGAACCATCAGAAGCTGACGCCGCCGGCAATGAGATCGGCCCTGAGCTGCACACGTGTGGCCTCGTCGGCCGGCACCATGGGCAGGCGCATGGCGCCACCACCCACACGACCGAGCAGATCCAGCGCAGCCTTCACCATGATGGCACCGCCCAGCCGGCCCATGATGCCGTGTGTCACCGGCACCAGTGCCATGTTCAGCTCACGAGCCAGCGCCACATCGCCCGCGTTGTAGGCGGCGATCATGGCCTTGATGCGATCGGCCACGATGTGGCCGGTCACGCTGATGCAGCCCACCGCACCCACAGCGAGGAGCGGCAGGTTGAGGGGGTCGTCGCCGCTGTACCAAGGCAGGCCGGTGGCCTGAATGACACGCTGCGCCGCCCACACATCACCCTTGGCATCCTTGTTCGCCACGATGCGCGGGTGGGCTGCCAGGGCCAGGAAGGTCTCGTGCGCGATCTGGATGCCCGTGCGGCCGGGAATGTCGTAGGTGACGACACCGAGGTCGGTGGCATCGGCCACCGCGCGGTAGTGCGCAAGCACACCGGCCTGTGTGGGCTTGCTGTAGTAGGGGCAGACGACGAGCAGCCCATGGGCGCCGGCACGGGCGGCTTCCTCTGCGTGCTCCACCGTGTCACGGGTGTCGTTGTTGCCGACGCCGGCCACCACGAAGGCGCGGTCGCCCACCGCTTCCACCACGGCCCGCACCAGTTTGGCCTTCTCCTTGGGCCAGGTGGTGGGCGCCTCCCCTGTGGTGCCGTTGATGATGAGTCCGTCATTGCCAAGTGCCACCAGATCGGCGGCCAGCTGCTGCGCAGTGTCGTAGTCGACCTCAAGCTCGGCAGTGAAGGGTGTCACCATGGCCGTGAGGACGGTGCCGAACGGCTTGGAAGCAGTGCCTGTAGGACTCATGTCTGAAGGGTAGCGGCCACGCCTCCGCCCGTCGCGGTTACGGGGCGACGCGACCGTTCGACACGAAAGCGGCATGGGTCAGCGGCATCAGCTCCCGGAACACTGCCTCGTACTTCTCCCCCACCATCTCGATCTCCCGCTGGGGGAAGGAGGGGAAACGCGAATCAGCGCTGGTGGTGCGCAGGGAAAGGAAGTTCATGAGCGACCGCGCGTTCATCGTCACATAGGCGGATGAGTAGATGTTGAGCGGCAACACGATGCGCGCGACCTCGCGGGCCACACCAGCCTCGAGCATGGTGTTGTAGGCGGCGTAGGCCATGCGGCAGGCCTGCTTGGTAGCCGCCACCACCGTCTCATACTGCTCAGCCGTGCCGTCGACGAATTCGTAGGCTCCCGTCTTGCCCACCTGCACCAGTTTGCGCTCCGGGCCCGGTACATAGAAGAGCGGCTCCAGCACCTTGTAGCGGCCACTCTCCTCGTTGTACGAGGCGATGCGGTGGCGGAAGTGCTCGCGCCACATGAAGATGGGGGCGCGCACGAAGAAGGTGAAGCTGGCGTGCTCGAAGGGCGAGCCGTGACGATCACGCATCAGGTAATTGATGAGGCCGCCGGAGCGCGAGGAATCGGCATTCACGTCATCAAGCGACTGCTCACCTTTGGTCGAGACGCGTGCCGCCCAGATGACGTCGGCATCGGAAGCCGCGTGCTTCACCAACTCGACCGTGACATCGCTCCGGAATGCGATCTCCTCCATGACAGCCCCAATCCCCTAGGTGTGGCCCCACGATACTGACTCGTCCGGTGAAGGCCTTTCGACCCCTGTCTGCTGGTCAACACCGCCACCTAGCGTGCGGCCACCGAAGGGAGCCATCATGACGCCATCACCCGAGACCACCGTTGGCACCGAACTTGGGTGCATCCGAATCCACCCCCTGTTGCTCGATCGTGACAGCCGTCGCGTCTTCGTCTCCGGCACCGAGGTGCAACTGAGCCGAGTCCAGTTCGATGTGCTGGAAATGCTCATGGAGAACCCTCGTCGGGTCGTCGACCGCCGCACCCTGTTGCTCGCGGGCTGGGGCGGGTACGGAAGTTCCAAGGCCCTGGAGGATGCCATCAGTCGGCTGCGCGCGCGCATTGCCGTAGCCGGTGGACCACGCATCGCCGAGTGCGTCCGTGGCGTCGGCTATCGGCTGGGAATCGCAGTGCCGCCCGTCCTCGGCGGGTAGGCGCGTCGATCCCCATACGCTGTGCCGATGCAGAGTCCCGAGGCCACCACCGGCTACGCCGCGGTCCGGGCCACCATCCTGCGCAATGCCCTGTTCATCGGCCTGGCCGTGTCCGTTTACGGCATCTCCTTCGGTGCCATGGGCATCACGGCCGGCCTCTCGGTGGCGGAGACCTGCGCGCTGTCCCTGCTCATGTTCACCGGCGCCTCGCAACTGGCCTTCGTCGGCATCCTGGGTGCAGGTGGAGCACCGGCCACGGCCATCGCCACGGCGCTGCTGCTGGGTGCGCGGAACGCCATGTACGCAGTACGACTGTCGACCATGCTGCGAGTGCGCGGCGGCTGGCGGATGCTGGCCGCGCAGCTGACCATCGACGAATCCACTGCACTCTCCATCGCCCAGGACGAGAAGCTGGCGGATGGCCGCGCATCACGGCTCGGCTTCTGGGCCGGAGGGGTCTCGGTCTACCTGCTGTGGAACACCGCTACCGTGATCGGCGCGCTCTCCGCGCGGGCCATGGGAGACCCCAAGGCCTTCGGCCTCGACGCCGCCATCGCCGCCGGACTGGCCGGCCTGCTGTGGCCGCGCTTGCGTGACCGTGAATCCTGGTCGGTCGCCGCCGGATCTTTCGCGCTCGCGCTCGTCATGGTCCCCTTCGTACCCGCGGGCGTGCCGGTGCTGGCCTGCGCGCTCATCGCCTTCGGCGTGGCCACCTCGACCCTGCGACGCCACCGGGAGTTGATGGGCTGATGTGGCCGGCGGTGCTCATCTCCTCACTCGGCTGCTACGCCGAGAAACTGGCGGGCTATCTGCTGCCCGAACAGCTTCTGGATCGGCGCGTGGTGCATCACGTCGCTGCGCTGCTGCCGGTGGCGCTGCTCGCCGGAATCGTGACCGTGCAGGCGCTGAGCACGGGGCAGGCAGTGGTCCTTGATGCGCGAGTGCCGGGCATGGCGGTGGCCGTGGGGCTGATGGCGCGCAGGACCAACTTCCTGGTGATGGTGGTGAGCGCGGCTGCGACCACAGCGTTGGTGCGGCATCTGGGGTGGATGCCCTGAGCCTCAGCGCTGCCGGTAGAGCCTGATCGCCTCTCGCACCGCCGCACGTCCCTGCCGGCGATCACGCGCGTTGTCGTAGGCGATGCCCAGCATGAACCAGGCGCGCCAATCATTGGGAGCGTTGTCGACGATGCCCTTGCGCCGCTGCCATTCCAGCTCGGCGGCTGCGGGATCGGGCCGGCCCAGAGCATCGCGCGCCACGGTGTCGAGCGGCACACCGTCCTCTTCCGTGAGCGTGCGGGCCAGGCGCATGCTGTCGACGCCGAAACGCACCTCGCGCACCACCGCCCAGAGGCTGGCCACCAGCACGGCATACAGGCCCAGGCCCATGACAATGCCCAGACCGCCCGCGGCCATGAAAGCGGCGCCCATGCCCAGCAGGGCCAGGGCATAGAACGCTACGACGAAGAGCAGCACACCGACGATGAGGCGACTTCTCACAGGAAGCCGTCCAGGCCGATGGTGAGTCCGGGCCGGCTCGCCACCTTGCGCACAGCGAGCAGGATCCCGGGCATGAACGAGGAGCGATCAAGCGAATCGTGGCGCAGGGTGAGGAGCTCGCCGGGGTTGCCGAACAGCACTTCCTCGTGTGCCAACAGCCCGCGCAGTCGCACCGAGTGCACATGGACTCCGTCGACCTCCGCCCCACGCGCTCCCTCGATCTGCTGCGAGGTGGCATCAGGCATGGCGCCCAGTCCGGCTCGCGCACGCGCTGCTGCAATGCCCTGGGCCGTGGTGCGCGCCGTGCCGGAGGGGGCATCGACCTTGTTGGGGTGATGCAGTTCCACGATCTCGACACTCTCGTACAAGGCGGCCGCCTGCGCGGCGAACTTCATGAGCAGGACCGCGCCGATGGCGAAGTTGGGGGCGATGAGCACACCCACTCCAGGATGCTCACGGAGTTCGACACGAACGGCCTCGTAGCGTTCGGCATTCCAGCCGGTGGTTCCCACCACGGCGTGGATGTCATGGCGCATGCACCAGGAGAGGTTGTGCGTCACGACCTCGGGAGTGGTGAAGTCAACCACCACCTGGGCGCCGGCCGCGGTGAGCTCGGCGAGGTCGTCACCGGCATCAACCTGCGCCACCAGTTCGAGATCGACAGCCGCTTCCACCTGCTTGCAGACGTCACTGCCCATGCGTCCGCGTGCTCCAAGCACGCCCACCTTGATGGCCATGGCCGATCCCCTCTTCGCGTGCGTCACACGGTACGCGACGTGAGCGATGCCTCGAAGCGCGCTGCACTGCGGAAGGGACCCACGATGGCCAGCGTGGGGCTCTGCGTGAACAGATCCCTGGCCACCGCGGCCACATCAGCCAGGGTGACCGCGTCGATGCGACGCAATGCCTCGTCGATGGAGGGTAGTTCGCCAGTGACCAATTCAGCCTTGGCAATGCGGGTCATGCGGGCACCGGTGTCCTCGAGTCCGAGCACCATGCCACCCTTGATCTGCCCCTTGCCGCGGTCAAGTTCGTCCGCCGTGATGCCATTCGCGATGACGTCGGCGATGGTGCGCTTCACCACCTGCAACACCTCGTCGATGTTGGCGGGCTGGGTGCCGACGTATACGCCGACCTGTCCGCAATCGGCGAAGCCGGAGAGGAAGGAGTACACGCTGTAGGCCATGCCCCGCTTCTCGCGCACCTCCTGGAAGAGCCGCGACGACATGCCGCCACCGAGCACCGCGTTGAGGACGCCCACCGCGTATCGGCGTTGGTCATCGCGAGCCAGTCCCGGGACACCCCAGATGAGATGTGCCTGTTCGGTCTTGCGGGTGAGCACGCGAGTGCCGTGCCCGATGGAGTTCGCAGCGCGCATGGCGCGACGTTCCGAGGGCAGCGATTCTCCGTCCAGCACATGCGCGAAAGCGCGCTTGACCTGCCGCACCACGGTGGCGTGGTCGACGTTGCCAGCCACGGCGACCACCAGCTTGTGGGGCTTGTAATGCTTGGCGTAGAAGCGCTGGATACTCGCGGCACGGGCCGCCTTGATGGTGTCGACGGTGCCCAGGATGGGCCGTCCGAGGTCATGGTCGCCGAACATGGCTTCCGCGAAGAGTTCGTGTGCCGAGTCCGCCTGGTCGTCGTCGCGCATGGCGATCTCTTCGAGGATGACGTGGCGTTCCTGCTCCACATCGGCCTTGCGGATCAAGGCGTTGTTGGCGATATCGCAGATGATGTCGATGGCGAGCGGTAGATCCTGATCCAGCACCCGTGCGTAGTAGCAGGTGTACTCCTTGGTGGTGAAGGCATTGAGATCTCCGCCGACCGCCTCGATGGCGGACGAGATCTCCAGCGCCTCTCGCGTGGGCGTTCCCTTGAAGAGCAGGTGCTCAAGGAAATGCGCAGAGCCGGCCATGGCCACGGTCTCGTCGCGTGACCCCACACCCGCCCACACGCCGAAGGAGGCGGAGCGGACGCCTGGCACATGTTCGGTGATGACACGCAGGCCACCAGGCAGCACGGTGCGCTTGACCAGCGAACCATCGGTTTCGCTGAGCAGGGTTCGAGTGGTGCCCGGACGCTGCTCGCGGGCCGGGAAGTACCCGGCCCGCGAACGCGCATTCGTCATTCGGCAACTGCCTCAACCGACGCGTCAGCCTTGACGGCCTCGTCATCGTCGGCAACCTCGAGCGAGAGCTTGCCTCGTGAGTCGATCTCGGTGATCTCGACGAGCACCTTCTGGCCGACCTTCACGATGTCTTCGACGTTCTCGATGCGCTTGCCACCGGCCAGCTTGCGCATCTTGGTGACGTGCAGCAGGCCGTCCTTGCCCGGCAGCAGGGAGATGAAGGCGCCGAAGGCAGCGATCTTCACGACCGTGCCCAGGAAGCGTTCGCCGACCTCGGGCATGTGCGGGTTGGCGATGGCATTGATGGCTGCACGCGCTGCTTCCGCCGACGGACCGTCGGTGGCACCGATGAAGATGGTGCCGTCGTCCTCGATCGAGATGTCCGCGCCCGTGTCTTCCTGGATCTGGTTGATCATCTTGCCCTTGGGGCCGATGACCTCGCCGATCTTGTCGACAGGAATGCGGATGGAGATGATGCGTGGCGCGTACTTCGACATCTCGTCGGGCATGGCGATGGCATCGTTCATGACGTCGAGGATGGTGAAGCGTGCGTCGCGTGCCTGCTTGAGGGCAGCGCCCAGCACGTGGGCCGGGATGCCGTCGAGCTTGGTGTCGAGCTGCAGCGCCGTCACGAATTCACGCGTACCGGCAACCTTGAAGTCCATGTCACCGAAGGCATCCTCGGCGCCCAGGATGTCGGTGATGGCGACGTACTCCGCCTTGCCATCGACCAGATCCGAGACCAGGCCCATGGCGATACCGGCAACCGGCGCCTTGAGCGGCACACCGGCGTTGAGCAACGACATGGTGGAGGCGCAGACCGAACCCATGGACGTGGAGCCGTTGGAGCCGAGGGCCTCGGACACCTGACGGATGGCGTAGGGGAACTCCTCGCGACCGGGCAGCACGGGCACGAGTGCACGCTCGGCCAGCGCGCCGTGGCCGATCTCGCGACGCTTGGGCGCACCGACCCGACCGGTCTCACCGGTCGAGTAGGGCGGGAAGTTGTAGTTGTGCATGTAGCGCTTGCGCGTGACCGGGCTCAGCGTGTCCAGCTGCTGCTCCATCTTGAGCATATTCAGCGTGGTGACACCGAGGATCTGCGTCTCGCCGCGCTCGAACATGGCCGAACCGTGAGCACGGGGCACCACCTCGACCTCGGCGGAGAGCTGACGGATGTCGGTGATGCCGCGTCCGTCGATGCGCTTCTTCTCGCGCAGGATGCGCTGACGCACAACCTTCTTGGTGACGCTGCGCAGGGCGGCGGAGAGTTCCTTCTCGCGGCCCTCGAACTGCTCGGCCAGGCGCTCGACGATCTCGACCTTGATCTCGTCCAGCCGGGCTTCGCGCTCGGCCTTGCTCACGATGGTCATGGCCTTGGCGACCTCGTCCATGGCGGCGGCTTCCACTGCCTCGTAGGCATCGGCCTGGTAGTCGAGGAAGATCGGGAACTCAGAGGTGGGCTTGGCTGCCTTGGCGGCGAGCTCGGCCTGGGCCTCGCAGAGCACGCGGATGAACTTCTTCGAGGCCTCGAGGCCCTCGGCCACAACCTCCTCGGTGGGCGCCGTGGCACCGCCCTTGATGAGCTCGATGGTGTTCTCGGTGGCTTCCGCCTCGACCATCATGATGGCGACGTCGTCACCGACGATGCGACCGGCCACGACCATGTCGAAGACGGCCTCATCGAGCTGCTCAACGCTGGGGAAGGCAACCCACTGGCCACGGATGAGCGCAACGCGCACACCACCGATGGGACCGGAGAAGGGCAGGCCCGCCAGCTGCGTGGACAACGACGCCGCATTGATGGCGACGACGTCGTACAGGTGCTGCGGGTTGAGACTGAGCACCGTCACCACGACCTGAACCTCGTTGCGCAGGCCCTTGACGAAGGCGGGACGCAACGGGCGATCGATGAGACGGCAGGTGAGGATGGCGTCCTCGGACGCGCGACCCTCGCGACGGAAGAACGAGCCGGGGATGCGACCCACGGCGTACATGCGCTCCTCGACGTCAATCGTGAGCGGGAAGAAATCGAACTGATCCTTCGGCTGCTTGCCGGCCGTGGTGGCCGAGAGCAGCATGGTTTCCGCATCGAGGTAGACGGCTGCGGAGCCGGCTGCCTGACGCGCGAAGCGACCGGTTTCGAAACCGATCGTTCGGATGCCGAAGGCGCCATTGTCAATGCGCGCTTCGGACGTGTGGATTGTGGGACCCGTCACGGGTGCCCTCCTTCTGCGTACGGTGTATCCGTGCGCGGAGGACCCGAGAAGGACTCGCCGGTCTTCGATCGAAACCGCCGAGCACCCCGCGCCTGGCGCAGTTCCTCGACGATCACTACCGGAGACCGACCTCGAATTTCTCGAGTCCTCGGCTTCGGATATTCGGTTGTAGTGCGCCCACGCTGGTGCCTGGGCAGGCTGACGCTCAGCGCACAGCCACGGTAAGGCTACGGGACGTTCGGGTCCCGCACCAATCGACAGCACCTCGGAACACGCTGAAGGGCGCCCGGACGTGGCCCGGACGCCCTTGGTACTGCGAATGCTGCGGCCCTGTCGACGGAAGCCGAGGCGCGAGTGGCGCCGCAGGCGGACGGCGAAGGCCAGCTACTTATCGACGGATGCCGAGGCGCTCGATAAGGGCGCGGTAGCGCTCGATGTCCTTCTTCGCCAGGTACTGGAGAAGACGGCGACGGCGACCGACAAGCAGCAGCAGGCCACGACGCGAGTGGTGGTCGTGCTTGTGCTCCTTGAGGTGCTCCGTCAGGTGGTTGATGCGTGAGGTCAGGATTGCCACCTGAACCTCGGGGCTGCCGGTGTCGCCCTCTGAGCGGGCGAAATCGGTGATGACCTTGGATTTGGCGTCAGCCATGGTTACTCCTCGGGCGCGGTTCGTCCCGGAGTGCGTGCACCGCAACCGCGATGTGCAGACCGGGCGCAGCGTCCTGTCCGACGGTTGCCGTACAGGTGAGTCGCGATCAGCAAGGCGCCCGCCGTGCCGTCGTCAGGGTCAAGGCTACGGGAGCCCGCCCGCCCCGCCAAACCGTCCCTATTGCTGGGCGCCGGGCCCCGGCGAGAACCAGGCTTCCGGCGGTTCCTCGCGACCGGTGGCCTGCAGCCAGGCATTGGCCTGCGTGGTGAGGGCCTGGATGAGCGGGAAGACCTGTTCTGCTGGGAGCCGGATGCGCGACACCACCTTGCTCAGAAGCACCGAGCCTTCCGCTTCAGGATTCAGCAGCTTCGCATCCACCGGCGGTTGCTTCACGGATAGGAAGTCAACCACGAAGGTGGAGGGCGTGTTCCAGATGTTGGCAAAGTCAGCGAAGACACCGGCCTCGTGCTCACTGGGCAGTTCGATGCTCAAGGCGGGGGGCGTGGGGTCGAGGGGCAGCTCGGGCTCAGTCATGCCCCGCACTGTACGCCGGCGCTCAGACCTGACCGAGGGCGATGCGCGTCTGCTCCACGTCGTGTGCCATGGCTGCCATCAGTGAGTCGATGCCATCGAACTTCTGCATGGCCCGCAAGCGGGCCTGGAAATCGAGCGCGACGTACTCTCCGTACAGGTCAAGACCGCTGGTGTCGAGCACGAAGGCCTCAACTCGACGATCGATGACGTCGTCGAAGGTGGGATTGGTGCCGATGGAGATGGCCGCGGGCAGTGCTGTTTCGCCTTCGAATCCGTGTGCGATCTCACCCCGCGTGAGCCATCCCGCATAGACGCCGTCAGCGGGGACGAGCAGGCCGTTGGTGACGCCGACGTTGGCCGTGGGGTAGCCGAAGGTGCGCCCACGCTGGCTGCCGTGCAGCACCAGCCCTTCGATGCGATGGGGTCGTCCCAGCAGTGCGCGTGCCTCTGTCACATCACCTTCGATGAGTGCACCACGGATGCGAGTGCTGGACACGCGATCGACACCGGCAATCACCGCGGGAACCTCATGCACGATGAGCCCTGCATCGCGCAGGCCGTTGGCGTCACCCATTGCCTTGTGGCCGAAACGGAAGCCCTCGCCCACCACCACCATGCGTGCGCCGCAGACCTGCATGAGTATCTCCTCGATGAAGGCGCGCGGTTCCTGCTGTGCGCGTTCGAGGTCGAAATGGCAGACATGGACATGCTCAATGCCCTGCTCCATCAGCAGGTCACGTCTTCGGGCGGCCGTGGTCAGAAGCGGGATGTCAAGGCCCCGCACCACGGACATGGGGTGCGGGTCGAAAGTGACGGCTACCGAACGCAGTCCCTCGGTCCGGGCGAGTGACACGGTGAGGTCGATCAGCGCGCGGTGACCGAGATGCACACCGTCGAATACGCCGATCGTCACGACGCTGGCAGGGGCTGGCATGGGCCTATCCAACCATCCACCTGACATGTTCGAGCGATGTTCGGATCAGCCAGCTCCCCTGCGACACTCGGCGTTGAGGTGCGGCTTCTTACCTTCTGTGGTCGGGGCGGGCTTGAGCAGGTTGTTAGCGTTGCCGGATGCGATTCACCCCACGTGGAACCGCCACCGCAGTCGCTGTTCTGGCCCTGGCGCTGGTGGCCCCACCCAGCATGGCCGCACACGCACCTGGTATCGCACAGGTGGAAGCGCAGGTGTCGGACCTGCAAGGGCAGGCCGAGGCCGCAGCACAGGAGTGGAACCGCAGCCGCGATCAACTCGCCGCCTCACAGGCCCGGCTGCGGGCCCTGCGGGGTCGGGCGGCGGGCGCTGACGCCTCCTACCGCGCCATCTCGAAGGATCTCAACAGCCTCATCGGCACCATGTATCGCACCGGCAGTGTCGACCTCGACATTCAGGCCCTGTTCTCCGACAACCCTTCCCAGTTCCTGCAGGAGATGTCGGCGATCCAGCAGGTCGGCAGCACACAGCTCATCACCCTCAAGCGCATCCGAGCCAGCAGGCTCTCGCTGCAGCAGGCACAGGCCGCTGTGCGCGCTGAGCAGGCGACGGCCAACCAGCTCATCGCA
>JAKAIC010000149.1 GCA_021814565.1 Actinomycetes bacterium
TCCATCGGGCGCTGGCTGCAGCCGGAACTTGCGGCAGTGCGCATTGCGCAAGCCGCTGGCACACCGTTACTGGGCATCTGCTTCGGCGGTCAGCTCATTGCCCGTGCCCTCGGCGGTGCGGTGGCGCCGGCGGTGTCCGGTGAGTTCGGCTGGCAGGTCGTGCACTCCGATGACGACAAGCTGGTCCCGCAGGGCCCTTGGTTCCAGTGGCATCATGACCGCTTCACGCTGCCGCCGGGGGCGACGGAAGTGGCGCGATCGCCCAAGGCGCCGCAGGCCTTCATTGTCGGCCGCACCTTGGCCCTGCAGTTCCATCCCGAGGTGACGAGCGACGTCTTCTCGGAGTGGCTCACGGTGCCTGGCGGCGAGGAGGCACTGGCGGGCGACGGCATTGACACCGCACTGCTGCTGGCGCAGACGCGGGCCGAGGATGAGCCTGCCAGTCGGCGCGCATATGCGCTCGTCGACGCCTTCCTTGACCAGGTGGCGGTGCGCCGGGTCTGACCCGACTTCCCTGCCTTGAATGCGCTTTCAACCGGTGGAAGTGGGATTGAAACAGCAGGGGCGGGTGGTAACTGCGGAGCGGGGGTCAGCCGGTGTTGCGCAGGCCGGTGGCGATGCCGTTGATGGTGAGTGAGAGTGCACGACGCAGCGTGGCGTCCACCTCGCCCTGGGCGCGCTGCTCACGCACGCGCTCCAGCAAGGCGATCTGCAGGTACTGCAACGGCAGCAGGTAATAGTCGCGAATCACCAAGGTTCCGGCCAGGGCCGGGTTCGACGCCAGCAGGGTCGGGCCGTCCGTGATCTCAATGAGTTCCTTGACCGTGAGCTCGTGCTCCTCGCGGATCATCGCGAAGATGTGATGCATCTCCGGCGGCACCAGGCGGGAGACGTATTGCCAGGCGATGTTCATGTCGGTCTTGGCCAGCGTCATCTCCACGTTGGCGATGAAGTTCCGGAAGAAATGCCAGTCGTGGTACATCTCATGGATACGCTCGCCGAAACCTGCCTCGCGGGCTGCGCGCAGGCCGGATCCGACGCCGAACCACCCGGGCACGATCTGCCGTGACTGGGTCCAGCCGAAGACCCAGGGAATGGCGCGCAGGCCATCAATGCCGGCGTTGGTGTCCGGGCGCCGCGACGGCCGCGAGCCCATGTGCACGTCGGCCAGCTCATCGATGGGCGTGGAGAGCGCGAAGTAGCGTGCAATGTCCGGCTGGGCCACGAGCTCCCGGTACTTGTTGTGCGCAGCCCTGGAGGTGAGGCGCATGGCGTCATCCCATACCTGCAGATCGGTCGGGGCCTGCCGGGGCACACGGTTGAGCAGCGTGCTCTCGATGACGGCGGCCAGCATCTGCGACAGGTTCTCTCGGGCCAGCGTGGGCAGCAGGTACTTGTCCGAGATGACCTCGCCCTGTTCGGTGATCTTGATGTCGCCGTCGAGGACGCCCCAGGGCTGGGCGAGGATGGCTTCGTAGGCAGGGCCGCCACCGCGACCCACCGTGCCACCACGGCCGTGGAAGAGGCGCAGGTGCACGCCGTGCTTCCTCGCGATATCTCGCAGACGTCGCTGTGCCAGGTGGATCTCCCATTGTGAGGTGGTGATGCCGGCATCCTTGTTGGAGTCCGAGTAGCCGAGCATGACCTCCTGCACATCGCCGCGCAGGGCCACAATGCGTCGGTAGGACGGGTCCTCGAGTAGCCGGTCCAGGATCTCGCCGGCAGTGCGCAGCTCATCAACGGTCTCCAGCAACGGAACCAATCCGATGGCTGCGTGATCCGCCAGCACATCGATCAGGCCGGCTTCGCGAGCGAGAACGGCTGCCGCGAGCACATCATCGGCGCCCTTGGTCATGGAGATGATGTAGCTCTCGACCACGTCCGGTCCGTATGTGGCCTGTGCCGTGCGGATGGCGCGGAACGCGTTATAGGTGACGGTGCCCTGCTCATCAAGCGGCGGAGGCGTGGCGGCCAGGGGACGCAGGGATGCCAGTTCAGTAGCCAGCACCCTGAAGCGCTCATCGCGATCCAGCGCCTCATACCAGCCGGCGCCGTTGAGACGGTCGAAGAGCTGGGCTATCACCTGTTGGTGCTTGCCGGAGTGCTCGCGCACGTCGAGAGTGGCCAGATTCAGGCCGATCGCCTGCATCACGTGGATGCCCCGACGCAGCACCTCGTGCGAGACAGTGACGTCACCTTCGCAGGCACTGAGTGACGCCAGGACGTGGTGCAGGTCAGCGATGAATTCGCTGCTGGCCAGGTAGTCGTGGTGCTCCCGGTGTGCGAGCTGGTGGCTGACACGGCGACGCGTATTCACCAGCTTCTGGCGGATGAGGCGAAGTTTGAGGCGCCAGGGCTCTTCTGCGTTGATGCGCAGGAAGCGATCATCGAGTTCTGGCAGCGCGGCCAAGTCCTGCTCAATGGACTTCCACAGCAGCTCATCGCGGGTACCGGTGGCGATGCGCTCTGAGATCGAGAGGTCCTCGATGAGGCGATCGAGATGCACCAGCAGGTCGTCGATGGCGTGCTCGCGCTGCAGCGCAAGAACCTCCAGCGTGACCTCCGGCGTGACGAAGGGGTTGCCGTCGCGGTCGCCACCGATCCATGAGCCGAAGGTGATGGGCGTGCTGCCATCGGGCAGGTCCACGTCGATGTTGACGAAGGCCTCCTCGAGATCCTCGAGCACGCGCGCCAGCGGGCCCTGGGCCATGGTGTCCAGGAAGTGCAGTGCGTTGCGGGCCTCATCCATGACCTCGGGGCGCTCGAGCCGCAGTTCGTCGGTCTGCCACAGCAGATGGATGGATTCGCGCAGGCGGCGCTCCCGCCGCTTGGAGATGGGCTGGTCCAGCACACTGGCCACCCGCAGCAACTTCAGCAGCACCGAGCGGCGGGCCGCTTCCGTGGGATGTGCGGTGAACACCGGCTCAGCATTGATGCGGAGCAGGCCCCGCTCCACATCCGCTCGCGCCATGCCCGACTCGGCGATGCGCCGCGCAGCCAGGGCCAGTGGACCCCCGTCCTCGGCCCGGGCGGCAGCCAGCTCGCGGCCGCGGTAGACCTGCTCGGCCACGTTGGCCAG
>JAKAIC010000045.1 GCA_021814565.1 Actinomycetes bacterium
TCATCGTCGATGAGGATCGCGCCGATCACATCGATCTCAATATGGGCTGCCCGGTGCCCAAGGTGACGCGCAAGGGTGGCGGCTCGGCCCTGCCCTGGAAGCGCGATCTGTTCCGTGAGATCGTCGAGTCGGCGGTGGCCAATGCGCGGGGCAAGGTGCCGGTCAGCGTGAAGATGCGCAAGGGCATCGATGACGATCACACCACCTACCTCGACGCCGGCATCGCAGCGGCGAACGCCGGGGCCGCCTGGGTGGCGCTGCACGGACGCACGGCGCTGCAGCTGTACTCGGGCCGCGCCGATTGGTCGGCGATTGCGCGCCTCAAGGAGGCACTCGCACCACGGGGAGTGCCGGTGCTTGGCAACGGCGACCTGTGGACGGGTGCGGATGCGGTGCGCATGCAACGCGAAACCGGCTGCGACGGCGTTGTCATCGGCCGTGGCTGCCTCGGTCGACCATGGCTCTTCGGCCAGATCGCGGCCGCATTCGACGGCGTCGAGTCCGGTGCGGAACCGGATTGCGCTGCCGTGCAGCGACTCATGATCCGCCACTGCGAACTGCTGATCGAGATGCATAATGGCGACGAGGGCAAGGGCTGTCGGGAAATGCGTAAGCACATGGCCTGGTATCTCAAGGGTTTCGAGGTGGGTTCGGAGATCCGTCTGCAGCTGGGCCTCATCGACAGCCTCTCTGAGCTGCACTCGTTGCTGGTGCGCATCGACGGCAGGCAGCCGTATCCGACGCAGATCGCGTCGGGGCCGCGTGGTCGCACCTCGGCTGCCAAGCGGGTGGCACTGCCGGAGGCCTGGCTGGACTCCCGTGAGTTGGCAGCCGGCACCGATCTTTCAGCGGCTGAAATCGGCGTGAGTGGAGGCTGAATGTTCTTCGCCTTCCGCATGTTGCGTCGTGTCATCAGCGCGCTGGTGCTGGTGGTGGTGGTGTCGATTGCCACCACCGCGGGATGGGTGGTCGTCACCGGCTTGCGAGAGGACATCGCACCCTCGGACGCGATTGTCGTCCTCGGTGCCGCGCAGTTCGATGGCCGGCCCAGCCCGGTGCTGCGCAATAGGCTGAATCGCGCATACGCGCTGTACAAGGCGGGGATTGCCGAGCACATCGTGACGGTTGGGGGCAGTCGCCCCGGCGACCGGTTCACCGAAGCCACCTCGGGCCGCCTCTACCTGCAGTCGAGAGGCGTGGCCCGCTCGCATATCCGTGCCATCCGCACCGGCACCGACACCTACAACTCGTTGGTTGCCGTGGCTGCCTATGCCCGGAGCCAGCATTGGCGCACCATCACCATCGTGTCAGATCGCTGCCATGTGGCACGGTCCGACGCCATGATGTCGTCGCTGGGATTCGTGGTGCATTCGGCGCCACCCACCAGTGGCCCGGGAGCATCAATCACCTTGCCTTATGTGGTGCGCGAAACCGGTGGACTGCTGCAGTTCTGGCTCATCACCCAGCGCGGCTCGAGCACGCCTTCCTGACCGCAAGTCAGCAGGGCCTGACACAATCGGCAGGTGACCCCAGTGCAGCCCGGATTGGGCGATGACCTGCCAAGTGACGGTTATGCCGCGACCGACGAGGTGCGATTCGTGCCCGAACCCCCGAAACGCGTCGATCGCACTGCCTTCGCGCGCGATCGTGCCCGCATCCTGCACTCGGCGGGCCTGCGACGCCTGGCTGCCAAGACCCAGGTGCTGCAAGCGGGTTCCGATGATTTCCCGCGCACCCGGCTCACCCACACCTTGGAAGTCGCACAGATCGGGCGGGAGCTCGGGGGGTCCTTGGGCTGCGACCCAGATCTGGTGGAAGTGGGATGTCTGGCGCACGATCTGGGTCACCCGCCCTTCGGTCACAACGGCGAGAGCGAGCTCAACCGCCTGGCCGCGGATATCGGTGGCTTCGAGGGCAACGCCCAGACCCTGCGGCTGCTGACCCGCTTGGAGTCAAAGACCTTCGACACGGAGGGCAGGTCCGTGGGGCTCAACCTCACCCGGGCGGCGCTCGACGCCGCCGTGAAGTACCCCTGGGACCGCGCAGCGAATGCCCTGAAGTTCGGCTTCTACCCGGATGACGCGCCTATCTTCCGTTGGATCCGCGAAGGTGCGTTCGAGGGGCGGAAGTGTTTCGAGGCACAGGTGATGGACTGGGCCGATGATGTGGCGTACTCGGTGCACGATGTTGAGGATGCAGTTGTCGCCGGTCACCTCGATCTGGTCACGGTGGCGTTGGTCGGACAACGCGAGCCGCTGCTCGAACTCTGCGCCTCCGAGTACGCCAGGGACACCTCGCGGGTCCTGCTGGAAGCGGCCCTGGACCGGCTGGCCACCCTGCCCTATTGGCCGCGGGCCTTCGACGGATCGCAGCGATCGCTGGCGGACCTCAAGAATCTCAGCAGCCGGCTCATCGGCCGCTTCTGCGAGGCCTCGCACAGCTTGACGCGCGCCGAGTTCGGTGATGGCCGTCTCACCAGGTACGGCGCCGACCTGCTGATCCCCGAGGCGACGCGGGCCGAGGTGGCGGTGCTGAAGTCGATGGCCGCGCTCTACGTCATGCAACGGCAGGGCGCAGACGTCGTCTATGCGGAACAGCGGCGCATCATCCGGGAATTGGTAGGCGCCTTGGTGGCAGCTGCTCCGGACGCGCTCGACCCCTGGATCCGCGCCTCGTGGCTGGCAGCCGCGGACGACAGCGCCCGCCTGCGGGTTGTCATTGACCAGGTGGCCAGCCTCACGGACACCTCGGTCCGGCAGTGGCACGCGCGGCTGGTGGGCTGAGCCAGCCGTCGGTTGCCCCGCCTACACTCGCGGCATGGCACGCATCAAGGACGAGGATGTCGCGCTCGTCCGCGAACGGGCCCGTATCGATGAAGTGGTGCGCGATTACGTGGGCCTACGCAGTGCGGGCGGAGGCTCGCTCAAGGGCCTGTGTCCCTTCCACGACGAGAAGTCGCCCAGTTTCCACGTCACGCCGGCCAAGGGATTCTGGCACTGCTTCGGCTGCCAGGAGGGCGGCGACGTCATCGCCTTCGTGCGCAAGATCGATGCGCTGCAGTTCAACGAGGCGGTGGAGAAACTGGCGGCCAAGTACGGCATCCAGCTGCGCTACGAGGAGGGTACGGCAACGCCCAACCGCCAGCAGGGCCAGCGGCAGCGGCTGCTTGAGGCGCACACCGCGGCAGCCGGCTTCTACCAGAAGCAGCTCTCGTCTCCGGAGGCGCAAACAGGGCGTGCCTTCCTGGAGGCCAAGGGCTTCGACGCGGCGGCGGCAGCGCACTTCGGCGTCGGTTACGCCCCCAAGGGCTGGGATGCATTGCTCTCGCACCTCCGCGGCCTGGGCTTCAGCCAGGAGGAACTCCTCACCGCTGGGCTCATGAGCCAAGGGCAACGGGGCGTATACGACCGGTTCCGCGGCCGTCTGGTGTGGCCCATCCGCGATCTTGCCGGTGCTGTCATCGGTTTCGGAGCTCGCAAGCTCTATGACGATGACGACGGCCCCAAGTATCTCAACACCCCCGAAACCCCGATCTACAAGAAGAGCAACGTGCTCTACGGCATCGACCTGGCTCGACGTGCCATCTCCAAGCAGCAGCAGGCGGTCATCGTCGAGGGCTATACCGATGTCATGGCCTGCCACCTGGCGGGCGTCACCACGGCAGTGGCCACCTGTGGCACGGCCTTCGGTGCCGACCACATCAAGGTGCTGCGTCGCCTGCTGGTCGACGACGACTCGTTCGTGGGGCAGGTCATATTCACCTTCGACGGTGACGCCGCCGGCCAGAAGGCAGCCCTGCGTGCCTTCGAGGACGACCAGAAGTTCGTGGCGGCCACCTTCGTCGCCGTGGAGCCGAATGGCATGGACCCCAACGAGTTGCGCCAGGCGCAGGGCGACGCGGCGGTGCGGCAGCTGATTGCCGATCGCCAGCCCATGTTCGAGTTCGCCATTCGCTCGACCCTGCGCGGATACGACCTCAACACTGCGGAAGGTCGCGTGAACGCATTGCGGGCCACCGCGCCCATCATCGGCCGCATCCGCGACCAGGCCCTGCGACCCGAGTACACGCGCCTGCTGGCGGGCTGGCTGGGGGTGGAGCCGACCGTTGTCTCCAATGCCGTGGGTCAGAGCAGCAAGGTGCCAGCACAACGCAGCAGCGGGCCGGTCACACCGCCCGCAGTGGCGCACACGCGGGCGCTCATCCCCAACAGCTTGGAGGCGCGTGTGGAGCGGGAAGCGCTCAAGGCCGCGCTGCAGCAGCCGCTAGCGGTTGCGGATTGGTACGACGTGGTTGAGCGCGACGCCTTCACCGTCGAGCAGTTCCGGCTCGCCCACGATGCCATCGTGGCCGCCGGCGGCGCAGCAGCGGCCGGCGCGGCGGGCTGGTTCGAGCGCGTGCTCGAGTCGGCCCTCGACGACAGCGTGCGTGCCACCCTGACGGCAGCCATCGTGGCACCGCTCACCATTGATGCCAAAGGCGATGTCGCCCACTACTGCAACAGCGTGGTGGCCCGGTTGCTGGAATTGGATGCCACGCGGCGCATCACGGAACTCAAGTCGCGATTGCAGCGACTCGAGGAATCGTCGCCGGACTACGCCCAGGCCTTCGCTGATCTGCTGACGCTGGAGGCGCAGCGTCGGGACCTCGGGGAGCGGGCCAGCGCCGTTTGAGCACGGATTTGGTGGCCCCTGAATCGCTGGTATTGTTCCGCCCGTTGTCCGGTTTGCCGGGCGATCCTCCGTAGCTCAATTGGCAGAGCTCCCGACTGTTAATCGGGCGGTTTTTGGTTCGAGTCCAAACGGGGGAGCCACTTCCCGAGGGGCCGCCGAGTGTGGCCTCTCGCCATTTCCGGAGTGCAGCGCTGCCCCGCACGGTTGATCGGCACGCGTACCATCGAGGGCAGGCAGCCCTGGGAGGCGCATATGCGTGACGGCATCGTGATTGTGGGAGCGGGTCAGGCCGGTGCCCGGGCTGCGGAGGAATTGCGCAAGCAGGGCTACGCCGAGGCAATACGACTCATCGGCAGCGAGCCGCACCTACCGTATGAGCGGCCGCATCTCTCCAAGGAATACATGCTGGGCAGGGAGGAGATCGAAGCGATCTTCATCCACGATGAGCGTTGGTATGCAGAACACAGCGTGGAGCTGATCCAGGACACGGTTGTGAATGCCGATCTGTCTGCGAAGACGGTGAGCATGGGCACTGGAGCAAGGCTGGCATTCGAATCGCTGCTCTTGACGACGGGTTCGGAGCCGCGACGGCTCGCCGTGCCAGGCGCCGAGCTCAGCGGTGTCCTCTACCTGCGAACCATCGAGGACGCCAGGCGAATCCGCATCTCGCTGAAAGCAGGCGGCAGGTCCGTCGTCATTGTCGGTGGCGGCTGGATAGGACTCGAGCTTGCGGCGGCGGCACGCACGCTGGGGAACGACGTCACCGTCATGGATGCAGGCGATGTGGTGCTGGGGCGCGCATTGGGCCCTGAAGCGGGTGGCTATTTCGCACGAGCCCATCGGGCTCACGGCGTGCAATTGCTCATGGGCGAGCAGCTGGCCGGGCTGGAAGGCGCGGAGGGGAGCGTGGTCGGCGCCGTCACGGCGAGTGGAAGGCGGCTGCCGCTGGATGTCCTGATCGTCGGCATCGGTGCCCTGCCTCGCACGGCAGTGGCGGAGAGCGCGGCACTCCCTGTCGACAATGGCATCGTGGTCGATGCCGCTCTGCGCACGGGCCATCCATCCGTGTATGCGGCCGGCGACGTCGCGAACGCGTATCACCCGCTGTTCGAACGCCATATTCGCGTGGAGCATTGGGACACGGCACGCATGATGAGTCGCGCGGCCGCACGCGCGATGGTCGGGCAGTCCGTGTCGTATGACCGGATCCCTTACTTCTACACGGATCAGTACGACATTTCCATGGAGTATTGGGGCAGCGTGGGCCGAGCCGGCTTTGATCAATTCGTGTGGCGCGGCGACCCGGATGACGGCAGCGCCCTCGGATTCTGGCTCCAGTCCGGCCATGTGCGCGCCGGCATGTCCATCAACATTCCGAAGATGGGGAAACTGATCGAGGCCTTGGTGCGCAGCAATGAATCCATCGATGTGGAAGCACTGGTTGACGTTGACCAGTCACTGGAATCCATGCTGCCAGCGGCGGAATCTGCCTGACCGCGTGAGCGGATGGCTGCCCTGCCTTGCTGGGTGCGGGCCGCGGCCTGCAGCGCATGTCGAGGGGTCGGCTCCGTGTGGTGTTCCGCGACCTCAGCCTTCGAACTTCTCCGTATCGAGCAGGGTCCTGCGCTTGCGGTATTCCGCGTCGTCGATCCTGCCGCTCGCGAGCAGCAGGTCGAGTACCTCGCGCGCGCTGCGTCCACTCATCTGCAATCCCGGAAGGTCGTGCGTGTGCCCCATGGCCATCGGCTGTTGCTCTCCGCGCTGCCAGATGGCGCGCGCGAGCGCCACCACGGCGATGATGACGAGCAGGCAGAACAACATCATGAAGATCCCGCCCAGCCATGCGTGATCCCAACCGAAGCCGTCACGTCCTGGTCCGTATCCGTAGTACATCTGTACCTCCGGTGCCATCATGCGCGTCCTCGCGTCATCGGTCGACGGAGATCTGTCGCAGATTCGTCACGGGCCTGTCAGTTCCACCGCTCGGCGTACCCCAAGCCTGCGTGATCGCTCGGGGTGCGGAGGGCACTCGGCCCAGCGCGGCGAACGTGGCAGGCTGCGAGACATTGCTCCACGCCGCCCTCGGAGGCATGCCATGACGAGTTTCCGCGCTGCCCTTGCCTCGGAGCGCCCACTGCAGGTGGTCGGGGCCATCAACGCCAATCACGCACTACTGGCCAAACGTGCGGGCTACCGGGCCATCTACCTCTCCGGTGGGGGAGTGGCAGCGGGTTCGCTGGGACTGCCGGACCTCGGCATCACCACGCTGGACGATGTGCTCGTCGACGTGCGCAGGATCACCAACATCTGCGAGCTGCCGCTCCTGGTCGACATCGATACCGGCTTCGGTAGCTCGGCCTTCAACATCTCGCGCACAGTGCGCGAGATGGAGAGAGCAGGTGCATCAGCCATCCACATTGAGGACCAGGTGGCGGCCAAGCGCTGCGGTCACCGTCCCAATAAGTCCATTGTTTCCAAGGCGGAAATGGTCGACCGCCTGAAGGCGGCGGTGGATGGCCGCAGCTCGGACGAATTCAGCATCATGGCGCGCACCGACGCGCTCGCCAACGAGGGCTTGGATGCCGCACTGGAGCGGGTTCACGCCTACGTGGAAGCAGGCGCCGACATGATCTTCCCCGAAGCCGTTACCAGCCTGGAGACCTACCGTCGCTTCACGGAAGCCGTCGAGGTGCCGGTGCTGGCCAATATCACCGAGTTCGGCAGCACCCCTCTCTTCACGGTGGAGGAACTGCGCGAAGTCGGTGTCGACATCGTGCTGTACCCGCTGTCCGCGTTCCGTGCCATGAATCGTGCAGCGGAGCGGGTGTATGAGGTGATTCGGCGCGATGGCACCCAGGCCTCGGTGCTCGACACCATGCAGACCCGCGATGAGCTCTATGAACGCATCGATTACCACCGCTATGAGCAGGCACTCGACAAGTTCCAGGAGGGCGAGGAATGACAGAGTTCAAACCCAAGAAGTCAGTTGCGCTTTCCGGAGTTCCGGCCGGCAACACCGCCACCTGCAGTGTGGGTCGCGAGGGCAACGACCTGCACTATCGGGGGTACGACATCAAAGATCTTGCGGCGAATTGCCAGTACGAGGAAGTGGCGCATCTGCTCATCCATGGCACGTTGCCGACGCCCGCGCAGTTGCAGTCCTACCAGGCCAAACTGGCGGCTGGTCGCGGCCTGCCGGTGGCACTGCAGCGAGTACTCGAGCAGATCCCCGCGAGTGCGCACCCTATGGACGTGCTCCGTACCGGTGTCTCCGCCCTGGGCACCATGGAGAGTGAAACTGCGAGTCACGACGAGGCGCAGGCCCGCGACATCGCCGATCGACTGCTGTCCTGCCTGCCCTCCATGCTCTGCTACTGGTATCACTTCACCAATTCGGGTACGCGCATCAGCTGCGAGACCGACGCCACCTCCATCGGCGCCCACTTCCTGCAGTTGTTGCATGGGCGGGCGCCCTCGGCGCAGTGGGAACGAGCCATGCATGCCTCGCTCATCCTCTACGCGGAGCACGAGTTCAACGCCTCCACCTTCACCGCGCGCGTCATCGCCGGCACCGGCAGTGACATCCACTCCGCCATCACCGGAGCCATCGGTGCTCTACGCGGGCCCAAGCATGGTGGTGCCAACGAATTCTCGCTGGCTGTCCAGCAGCGTTACGCAGATGTTGCCAGCGCGCAGCAGGACATCCGTCAGCGCGTCGAGAACAAGGAGGTGATCATCGGCTTCGGGCATCCGGTGTACACCGTCAGTGACCCGCGCAGTGCCATCATCAAGGAGTGGGCACGGGAATTGTCAGGCGACGACCGGAGGCTCTTCGACATCGCCGAGGGCGTTGAGAGCCTGATGTGGGACGTGAAGCGAATGTTTCCCAATCTGGATTGGTTCAGTGCCGTGGCCTACCACGCCATGGACATCCCGACCGCGTTCTTCACACCGGTGTTCGTGTTCGCCCGCACAGCGGGCTGGGCCGCGCACATCATCGAACAACGTCAGGACAATAAGATCATCCGGCCCACCGCCGATTACACGGGGCCGGAGAATCTGCCCTTCATTCCCATGGAGCAGCGATGACCGGCGCCAACCTCCTCAGCGGCAGCCAGCAGCCCTGGGACCAGGAACTGCTCGACATCGTCGACTATGTCTACGACTTCCAGATCCAATCCGAGGAGGCACTTCGCACAGCATGGAGCTGCCTGCTCGACACCATCGGCTGCGGCCTGGAGGCGCTGGAATACCCCGCTTGCACCAAGCTGCTCGGTCCGGTGGTACCCGATGCCAGCGTCGCCTGCGGCGCTCGCGTGCCGGGGACGCACTATGAACTCGACATCGTGCAGGCGGCCTTCAACATCGGCACGGCGGTGCGCTGGCTCGATTTCAACGACACCTGGCTGGCGGCGGAGTGGGGGCACCCTTCCGACAACCTGGGTGCCATACTGGCCGTCTCCGATTGGCTGGACCGCTCAGGTCAACGGCCACTCACGGTGCGTGACCTGCTCGTGGCCATGGTCAAGGCCCATGAGATCCAGGGCGTTATCGCACTTGAGAACTCCTTCAACCGCGTCGGGCTTGACCATGTGGTGCTGGTCAAGGTGGCCTCCACCGCTGTGGTCTGTCATCTGCTCGGTCTTTCCCGCGAACAGGCGCTCAACGCGCTGTCGCTGGCCTGGGTGGATGGCCAGGCCCTGCGCACCTATCGTCATTTCCCCAATGCGGGTACCCGCAAGTCGTGGGCCGCAGGCGATGCCACGTCACGCGCAGTGAGACTGGCATTGATGGCGAAAGCTGGGGAAATGGGTTACCGCTCCGCGCTCAGCGCCCGTGGGTGGGGCTTCTACGATGTGTCGTTCCGCAGTCAGCCCTTCCGCTTCCAGCGGCCGTACGCCAGTTACGTGATGGAGAACGTCCTCTTCAAGATCTCCTATCCGGCCGAGTTCCATGCCCAGACCGCGGTGGAAGCCGCCATCACGCTGCATGAGCAGCTGCAGCGCAACGGTCGAGCCGTCGACGACATCGAACGTGTGGTCATCCGCACCCACGAGGCCTGCGTGCGCATCATCGACAAGCAGGGGCCACTGTGGAATCCCGCCGATCGTGATCATTGCGTGCAGTACATGGTGGCAGTGCCCCTGATCTTCGGCCGGCTCACGGCACGCGATTACGAGGATGAGGTGGCCTTGGATCCGCGCATCGACGCGTTGCGTGCCCGCATCACCTGCGTCGAGGACGAGCAGTTCTCACGTGACTACCTGGATCCCGAGAAGCGCAGCATTGCCAACGGCATCACCATCTTCTTCAAGGATGGCAGCAGCAGCGGTGAAGTGCTAGTGGAGTACCCCATCGGTCACAGACGGCGTCGCGACGAAGGCCTGCCGCTGCTGGTGGCCAAGTTCCGCACAAATCTGCAGCGCATCTTCGCTGCGGAGCAGGCGGGGAAGATCGCGGAAACCGCGCTCGATTACCAGCACCTGCTGGGACTGCGCGTGGGGAGCTTCGTCGATGGCTTGGTGCCGGTCAGCCCTTGATCTCTCCCGGCGCCAGTCTGGTCTCCACGGCCTGACCGCCGACACGCTCCACGCGGTAAGCGGCAGGCCCCGTGGCATGGTCGACGTCCATGTCCGTGATCACGCGCACCGGATCAGTGCCCTCGTAGAGGATGCCCACGCGATCGTCCGTGCAGTAGGCGGTGCCGAAGCTGCCGTCGGTGACGAGCTGGTGGATGAGTGGCCGACGCTGGGCCTCGGAGTCGTAGTGCACGCCGTTGGCGTAGGGGAGGAGGCCCAGACCGTTGGTGATCGGCTGCAAGCTGGGTCCGAAGGAGTCCGTGGTGCCACCCTGATGCCAGCAGATGGAACCGGCGCTGACGCCGCCCAGGATCACACCCTTGTCCCAAGCTTCGGCCATAGCCTCGTGCACGCGATGTGCGCGCCACACCGCGAGCAGATTCACCACCGAGCCACCGCCCACCCACACCAGGTCGCTTGACGTGAGCACGTCGAAGGGGTCATGCGTGGGCATGGTGAACAGCGACAGGTGCGTGACTTCGCAGCCGATGCGGGAGAGGGCTTCGTAGCCGCGAAGATAGTTGGCGGCCGGATCACCAGATGCGGTCTGCATCAGGCAGACGCGGGGGCGTACCTTGCCCGTGAGTGCAAGCGCGCCCAAGATGGTGCGGCCGGGCTGCGCCAGCTCGTAGTTGGCGGAAGGCAGGAAGCCACCCGAGGTGGCCAGGATTCGTCGCACGGTCATACGCGCACGCTACCTGTGGACAAGCGGTTGTCCACAGGCGTTCGCCGTCAGCATGCGTGCATGGACCGACTCGACAACATCATGAAGGATCTGCGCGCACAGGCGGCCCAGGACGCCAAGCCCGAGCTGCCGTCCTCCCCGCCGCGGCCGCGGCGCACACCGCCGCGCACACCGCCGCGCACACCCAGCGATGCGCCGGCCACGGGTAGGCGCCTGTCGCTACCGCAAGCCAAGGGCCAGCGCATTGCCGCGGTGATTGCGCTGGTGGTGCTGGCCGTTCTCTTCCTCACCGTGATCGCCGATGCCGTGGGCAGCCGGTCTTCCGCGAGCGTGGCCCCGGTCAAGCATGTCAAGGTCAGGGTGACGGATCCGGCCCCCGGTTTCATGCAGGCAGCCACCCCACTGGACTGGAAGCCGGTGATCGAACAGTTGGATGTGCGTCGGGCCCGCGTCTTCACCGACCTGGAGGCGAGCCGCCTGCTGGAGGTGGATGCGGTGCCCTCACCGGCGCTGGCCACCGATGAAGCGCTGGTGGCGGCACTGCGCAAGTCGCATGCCCATCTGGCGTCGTATCCGATGAGGATCATCTCGGTCAGGGAGCAGTACCTGACGGTGGGGGAGAAACAACCTCGCGCCATGCTCACGGTGGTGGACGAACTCGGCGCGTATGACATCGTCGACGCCGAAGGCAAGGTCTTGCGCACCATGCCAGCGCGCGGACGCGCCACCTGGAAGGTGGAGCTGGTGAACCGCCCGGGATGGGGCTGGGTCTACGTTTCGGCAGTCAGAGCAGCGAAGCAGTGATCTCCTGCAGGGTGGCGTCGGCGAAGTTGAAGCCGGCGCCCAGCAGGCGCGTGGGCAGCACCCGCTGCGAGCCCAGGATCTCACCGGCGAACTCTCCGACAACCAGCGAGAGCGCAAAACGCGGTACCGGCAGCAACGTCGGTCGATGCAGTGCCCGCCCCAAGGCGGCGGTGAACTCTCGATTGGTCACCGGCGTGGGCGCGGTCAGGTTGAAGGGCCCGGTCAGGGGTTGCTTGAGCAGGAAGCGCAGCGCCCGTACCTCGTCGCGCAGGGTGATGGGTGACCAGTACTGACGACCGTCCCCGAGCGGTCCACCGAGGCCCAGGCGGAAGAGTGGGAGCATGCGTCCGAAGGCGCCTCCCTGACCTGCGGCGACCAGGCCGGTGCGTGCGTACGCCACCCGGACACCGGCATCCACTGCGGGCTGCGTTGCCGCTTCCCAGGCCACAACCACATCCGCCAGGAAGCCTGAGCCGGGGCCGGATGTCTCATCCACGGCACGGTCCGCGGTGTCGCCGTAGAAGCCGATGGCGGATGCGCTGATCAGGACCGGCACTTCCGCGGCTACCACGGCACGGGCTATGGCATCGGTCCCGCGGGTGCGCGACTCCAGAATGCGCTGCTTGTACTGCGAGGTCCAGCGACGATCGCCCACACCAGCGCCTGCCAGATGGACCACGGCGTCCACGCCACGCAGCGCAGCGGCATCGATCCCACCTGCCTGTGGGTCCCATTGGACCTCCGAGCCGTTGCGTGGAACACGCCGCACCAATTGCCGCACCTCGTGTCCGTCGCGGTGCAGTGAGGCGAGCAATTGCCCGCCGATGAGCCCGGAGGCTCCGGTAATGGCGATGCGCATACCGCACGCTATCGCGGCAGGACCCGGAAACTGCGAAGGAGGCGTCCGCATGGACGCCTCCTTCGGGCACGACAGGGTTGGCTACAGCTCGAAGCTGCCGTGTTCGTACCGTGCCTTGAGATCGGTGAGAAAACGAGCCGCGTCGGCGCCGTCGACGATGCGGTGGTCGTACGACAGCGACAGGAAGACCATGTGGCGGATGGCGATGACGTCGTTGCCCTCGGCGTCGCTGATGACGACCGGCCGCTTCACGATCTGGCCCAGGCCCAGGATGGCGACCTGCGGCTGGTTGATGATGGGCGTGTCCATGAGGGCGCCCCGGCTGCCGGTGTTGGTGAGGGTGAAGGTGCCACCGGAGAGTTCGTCCGGCGAGATCTGGCTGGTCCGTGCACGTTCCGCGAGGTCCGCGACCTTACGCGCCAGGCCGGCCATGGACAGGTCACCGGCATCGCGGATGACCGGCACAAGCAGGCCGCGAGGCGTATCGACGGCGATGGCCAGGTGCTCACCGTCATGGTAGGTGACGGTGCCAGCGGTCATGTCCACGGAGCAGTTGAGCGTCGGGTGCAGCTTCAGCACATCGACCAGCCCCTTGAGGAAGAAGGGCATGTACGACAGCCCGACACCCTCGCGCGCCTCGAAGGCCTGCTTGTTGCGGGCCCGCAGGTTCACAATGGTGGTGACGTCCACCTCGGCGATTGAGGTGAGCTGTGCCGACAACTGCAGCGACTCCACCATGCGCTGGGCGATGACCTTGCGCATGCGACTCAGCGGCTCGGTGCGACCACGCAGCGGGGAAGTTGCCGCAGCAGCCGGCTTGGCCGCCAGCGCGGTGGCAGCAGTGGGGGCCGGCGCAGCCGCCGGGACAACTGCACTCCGGGCGGCGGCGTCGAGCACATCCTGCTTGCGGATACGTCCGCCCACGCCGGTGCCCTTGAGGGTGCCCAGGTCGACGCCCTGCTCGGCGGCGATCTTGCGCACGAGTGGCGTGACGTAGGCGTCAAGGTTGGCCGTCGGCACTGCCGCAGTGGCCACCGGAGTGGGTGTCGGAGCGGGTGCGGCCGCTGCCGCTGCGGCGACGGGGGCCGCTGCGGTGGGGGCCGGAGCCACAGGCGCAACTGCGCCGAGTGCTCCGATCACGGCCAGTACGGTGCCGACGGGAGCCGTGGCATCGGCCGGGACTTTGATGGACAGAAGCACACCGGAGGCAGGTGCCGGGATCTCGGTATCCACCTTGTCCGTGGAGACCTCGAGCAGCGGCTCGTCGACGGTGACGTTGTCACCGACGCTCTTCAGCCAGCGGGTGACGGTGCCCTCGGTGACACTCTCACCCAGCGCGGGCAGCAGCACGGGTGTGCCGGCCCCCTGCGGCGCAGGCGT
>JAKAIC010000046.1 GCA_021814565.1 Actinomycetes bacterium
TCAACACGTGACGCTGGTGCGGCAGCGTGCCATGAAGGCGGAGATCATCCGCGAGCAGATGCTGCGCATCGGACATCTCGACCCGCAGGATCCGTTGCTGGCGGACGTGGATGTGCAGGCTTGCGGTGATGACCGCGACGGATTCGGCTATCGCACGCGTATGGACTTCGTCGCCGATGCTCGCGGCCGTCTGGGCCTGCGTGCAGCGCGCTCGCATGACATCATCGCCCTGCAGCAATGCCCGCTTGCAGTTAATGCCATCAATGAGAGCGAGGCATGGCACCAGCCTTGGCGCGCCGGCGCAACCATACGACTGGCCGCCTCCAGGGACGGGGTGACGGTCGCGCCGGATGCCGCCGATGCACCCACGGTGCACGAGCAGGTCGGTGACCTCACTTACGAAGTTGCTGCAGACGGCTTCTGGCAGGTACACCGCAACGCGGCCAAGGCCTTCACTGAACTGGCACACGCCATGCTGCAGCCGCGGCCTGGCGAGTTCCTGCTCGATCTCTACGGGGGAGTGGGTCTCTTCGCCTGTGCCCTAGCCGAGCATGTCGGTGCCGGAGGACGACTCATGGTGGTGGAGTCGGACCGCCGGGCGGGCCGTTTGGCACGGCGCAATCTCCGCCGCTTCGCCAACGCGGAGGTGATCGTGGAGCGCGTCGACCGCTGGCTCCGTGAACGCATGCTTTCCCGTGTGGACCTCGTCATCGTCGATCCGCCGCGCGCCGGTGCCGGCAAGGAGGTCATGGCGGAGGTGCTCCGACTTCGACCCCGGGCCCTGCTCTACGTTTCCTGCGACCCCGCGTCGCTGGCCCGGGACATCGCTTTCGCGCGTGATCTCGGCTATCTGCCCAGCCGCTTGCAGGCCATTGACGCATTCCCACAGACCAGCCACATCGAGAGTTTCGCTCTGCTGATTCCGTCCTCCTGAGGCGCGGTAGTTTTGGTTCCTCAACTCTAGGGAGCCCCATGAGCAAGAACAGCTTCGGCGCGGAGCGCACTCTCACGGTAGGGGCGAGTAGCTACACCATCTACGCAATCGACGCGGTGGATGGATCGGCGTCGCTTCCGTTCACCCACAAGGTGCTGCTCGAAAACCTGTTGCGCACGGAGGATGGCGCCAATGTCACGGCCGAGCAGATCCGGGGCCTGGGCGCCTGGGATGCGACGGCCGAGCCGGCTGATGAGATCCAGTTCTCCCCGGCGCGCGTGATCATGCAGGACTTCACTGGCGTGCCCTGCGTTGTCGATCTGGCCACCATGCGCGAGGCCGTGGTGGAGCTGGGCGGTGATGCCACCAAGATCAATCCGCTGGCGCCGGCAGAGCTGGTCATCGATCATTCGGTGATCGCAGACGTCTTCGGAAGCAGCGATGCACTGGCTCGCAACACCGATATCGAGTACGGCCGCAACCGGGAGCGCTACCAGTTCCTGCGCTGGGGTCAGACCGCGTTCGACGAGTTCAAGGTTGTGCCCCCGGGCACCGGGATCGTGCACCAGGTGAACATCGAGCACCTCGCGCGCGTTGTGATGGTGCGTGACGGCAAGGCCTACCCCGACACCGTTGTAGGCACCGATTCGCACACCACCATGGTCAATGGCCTGGGTGTGCTGGGTTGGGGTGTCGGCGGCATCGAAGCCGAAGCCGCCATGCTGGGCCAGCCGGTGTCCATGCTGATCCCGCGCGTTGTCGGTTTCAAGCTCTCAGGTGCGCTGCCGGCAGGCACAACAGCAACCGACCTCGTCCTCACCATCACCGAGATGCTGCGCAAGCATGGCGTGGTGGGGAAGTTCGTCGAGTTCTACGGCGAGGGCGTGGCCTCGGTGCCACTGGCCAATCGCGCCACCATCGGCAACATGAGCCCTGAATACGGTTCCACTGCAGCCATCTTCCCGATGGACGGTGAGACGCTTCGCTATCTGGCGCTCACCGGTCGCAGCGAGGAGCAGATCGCGCTGGTAGAGGCCTATGCCAAGGCCCAGGGTCTGTGGCATGACACAACTGCCACGAGTTACGTGGAACCCCGCTACAGCGAGTACATCGAACTCGACCTCTCGACCGTGGTGCCCTCCATCGCCGGCCCCAAGCGCCCACAGGATCGCATTATTCTGGACGAGTCGAAGCAGGCTTTCGAGAAGTCGCTGCCCAACTACCTCGGGGAGAAGTCGGCGCAGGCCGCGGTGCCGGTGACCCTGGAAGACGGACGACAGACGCGAGTCGCGCACGGCGATGTCGTCATCGCATCCATCACCTCCTGCACCAACACGTCAAACCCCTCGGTCATGCTGGGGGCAGCGCTGCTCGCCAAGCACGCCGTGGAGAAGGGCCTGAGCGTCAAGCCCTGGGTCAAGACGACGCTCGCACCGGGCTCCCAGGTGGTCACCGACTACTACGACAAGTCTGGCCTCACTCCCTTCCTGGAGCAGCTGGGCTTCTACCTCGTCGGTTACGGTTGCGTCACCTGCATCGGCAATTCGGGCCCGTTGCCCGAGCCCATTTCCAAGGCGGTGAACGAGCACGACGTGGCCGTGGTCTCGGTGCTCTCCGGCAACCGCAACTTCGAGGGTCGCATCAACCCCGATGTGAAGATGAACTACCTGGCCTCGCCACCGCTCGTTATCGCCTACGCGCTGGCCGGAACCATGGACTTCGATTTCGATCGCGATCCGCTGGGACAGGACCCGGCAGGCAACGATGTCTTCCTGCGCGACATCTGGCCGACACCGGCGGAAGTGCAGTCGACTATGGATGCCTCGATCGATCCCGGGATGTTCGCCGAGCGCTACGCGCATGCGTTTGAGGGTGATGAGCGGTGGAAGGCTCTGCCCATCCCGACCGGCTCCACCTTTGAGTGGGCGGCGGACTCCACGTACGTACGCAAGCCTCCGTATTTCGACGGCATGCCCAAGACTCCCAAGCCGGTCACGGACATCGCCGGCGCGCGGGTGCTGGCCAAGCTCGGTGACTCAGTGACCACCGACCACATCTCGCCCGCCGGTTCCATCAAGGCCGAGACGCCGGCGGGGCAGTACCTGCTGGCCCATGGCGTCGGCAAGTCTGACTTCAACTCCTACGGCTCGCGTCGTGGCAATCACGAGGTCATGATCCGCGGCACCTTCGCCAACATCCGTCTTCGCAATCAACTACTGGATGGCGTGGAGGGCGGATTCACCCGCGACTTCACACTCCCTGACGCACCGCAGGCTTACATCTACGAGGCCTCGGTGCACTACCAGGCTGCCGGTATCCCGTTGGTGGTGCTGGCGGGCAAGGAGTACGGATCCGGGTCCTCCCGCGACTGGGCGGCCAAGGGCACGGCCCTGCTGGGTGTCAAGGCCGTCATCGCCGAGTCCTACGAGCGCATCCATCGCTCCAACCTCATCGGCATGGGTGTGCTACCTCTGCAGTACCAAGTGGGCGACACCGCCGCTTCGCTGGGCCTGGACGGCACCGAGACCTTCTCGGTCACCGGCGTCACCACTCTCAACCAAGGCGTGACGCCCAGGACGGTGCGGGTGGCGGCCACCAAGGCCGACGGCACAGTCGTGGCCTTCGACGCAGTACTGCGAATCGACACCCCTGGCGAAGCCGACTACTACCGCCACGGTGGCATCCTGCAATACGTGCTGCGCTCGCTGCTCTGATCCCACCACGTTGGTCAGGGAGGGATGCAGCGAGACCGGAAGGCGCGCGTCTAGAGAGGGAGATGTGGCAGGCTCGCCAGCCACATCGACTGTGCGCGCCGAGGATCTCGCGGAATTCCTCCCTGACGCCTGTCAGACCCCGGTTGCACTATGCGGGTATGGCGATCACGAATTGGCCGGACGAGGTCTGGCTGCCCGAGCGCTTCGGCTGGGAGCGCACTGCGGTGCAATGGCTGTTCAACTGGGTTGCGCCCGAGTTGCGCAAGGTCACGGCCTTCCAGCGGCACCCCCTGCTGTTGAGCCATCTGGTGCTGCACGACATGGAGGCCACGATCGAGGGGCACCGCAAGGCGTACTCGAGTGCCCGCCGGGTCCTGGCGCAGGCAGTAGGTCCTGAGTCCATCAGCGTGTGTCTGGCGGCGCTGGCCACGGACGCGGCGCGCTGGCGTGTGCGCAGGTTGCAGGCCGAGGCTGTTCACGCTGCGCTCGTCGTACACTGCAGTAATGCGTTTCCTGCCCCGGATCAGCAAGCCAGCTGACCTCGCCAAGATGACCTATTCGGACCTTGATGAGTTGTCGGCTGAGATCCGCGCATTCCTGGTGGAGAAGGTGTCCAGAACTGGCGGTCATCTGGGCCCCAATCTTGGCGTGGTCGAGCTCACCATCGCTGTGCATCGTGTCTTCGCCTCACCCACAGATGCCATTGTCTGGGACACCGGTCATCAGGCCTACGTGCACAAGTTGCTCACCGGACGAGCTGGCGGTTTCGACCAGCTTCGGCAACAGGGTGGGCTCAGCGGCTATCCCTCGCGCGCAGAGAGCGTGCATGACATCGTGGAAAGTTCGCACGCCTCGGCCGCGTTGTCGTGGGCGGATGGCATTGCCAAGGGCTGGCAGATCCAGGGTCAGCTCAGTCGCCGACATGTAGTGGCCGTGGTGGGAGACGGTGCCCTCACCGGCGGCATGGCCTGGGAGGCGCTCAACAACATCGCGGCTGCCAAGGAGCGGCCACTTGTCATTGTCGTGAACGACAACGCTCGCTCCTATTCACCCACCATCGGTGGCCTGGCACATCATCTGTCGACGCTTCGGGTGACCAATGGCTACGAGAAGATCCTGGGCTGGGGCAAGCGCACCTTGAAGCGCATGCCTGTGGTGGGCCAGCGCCTCTTCGAGGCTGCGCACGGCATGAAGAAGGGGCTCAAGGACATGGTGGCCCCGCAGGGCATGTTCGAGGACCTGGGCCTGAAGTATGTGGGTCCCATCGACGGACACAACATCGAGGAACTGGAGCAGGCCCTGCGACGGGCCAAGGATTTCGACGGCCCGGTGATCGTGCACTGCATCACGGAGAAGGGTCGCGGATACCTTCCAGCCGCGGCCGATGAGCTTGAGAAGTTCCACGCCATCGGCAGTATCGACCCAGCGACGGGCATCGCCCTCAAGCCCGCGGGCATGACCTGGACGCGCGTGTTCGGTGACGAGTTGGTGGCTATCGGGCGTGAACGCCCGGAGGTGGTGGCCATCACCGCCGCCATGCTCGGACCCACCGGTCTGGACGCCTTCCATGACGCCTTCCCGACCCGCACCTTCGATGTTGGCATCGCCGAGCAGCACGCGGCCGCGTCCGCGGCCGGCCTGGCCTTCGCGGGCCTGCACCCCGTCTTTGCCGTCTATGCCACCTTCCTGAATCGCGCCTTCGATCAGGTGCTGATGGATTGCGCGCTGCACAAGGCGGGGGTCACCTTCGTGCTCGATCGCGCCGGTGCCACCGGTGACGACGGGGCCAGTCACAACGGCATGTGGGATCTCGCCATGCTCCGCATCGTGCCCGGGCTGCGGGTGGCCGCGCCCAGGGATGAGATCACGCTGCGCCGCGCGCTGCGTGAGTCGGTGGCCGTTTCGGACGCGCCGACGGTACTGCGTTTCCCCAAGGGGCCCTTGGCTGCGGAGCTTCCGGCCATCCGACGGGAGGGCGATTTCGATGTGCTCCGCGATGGCACCAACGCCACCGTGCTGATACTCGGTTTCGGGATCGGTGCCCAATTGGCCATGGGCGTTGCCAACGAACTGGAAGCGCGTGGCATCTCGGCCATGGTCATCGACCCGGTGTGGGTGCAACCAACCTCACCGGCCATTGCCGAACTGGCGAAGGGTCACGCCATGGTGGCCACCATCGAGGACGGCATCCGCAATGGCGGCGTAGGCAGCGCCTATGCACAAGCGCTGAACGACGCGGGTGTGGCCACGCCCGTTCACATCTTCGGCCTGCCCACCAGCTTCTTCGAGCATCAGACGCGAGCGCAGTTGCTGGCCTCCTGCGGTATGACTGCGGGCGACATCGCGCACCGCCTGGAATCGCTGTTGGTGCGCGGCACGGCGGCAATCATGTCCCAGTCGTCGATTGAGGAACACCAGCGCTGAGCGCTCGTCACTCGGCCAGCGCCGCCGTGATCGGTGCACGCAGTTGCGCCACCTGCCAGGCTCGGCAGCCCTGCTGGGTGAGGAAGTCCTCGACCTCGACCGTGCCGTTCCAGCACAACTGACGGATGGCCTCGGGGGACACCAGCACTTCGGCTGCCAGCCCCAGCAGCTCGGCAGTTGCCACCACTGCGGGCCGCACGCGTTCCCAGCGCTGTGCTGCTTCGGGATTGCGTTGCGCCCAGGCCCGGGGCGGCGGGATGGAGCCCTCGGATGGGGTGCGCTTGGGCAGTTCCGCTTCTGGTAGGGCCAGGGCGCGCGCGACGGCCGCCCACCAGTATTCGGGATCCTTACGCACGTTCCGGCTGTGTACCGGCCGCAGGGCCTGCATGGCCCGGGAGGATGCCGGCAGATGCTTTGCAATGTCGACGATGACGGAATCGTGCAGAACTCGTCCGGGGCTGACGTCGAGTTCGCGAGCACGCTCATCACGTGCAGTCCACAGCGCGCGCACGACCGCCAGTCGTCGTGCCTCGCGTAGCACGTGCAGTCCAGAGACGCGGCGCCACGGCTCCTCACGCGGGGCCGGACCATTGAAGGTCAGCAGCAGGGCTCGCTCCTGCTCGTACCAGTCCACGCGTGCGGCAGCCTCCAGCTCGCGCAATAGGTGCTCGTGCAGATCAACGAGGAACTCCACGTCGAGGGCGGCATAGGCGAGCCAGTCCTGAGGGAGCGGTCGAGTGGACCAGTCCACGGCGGAGTGCTCCTTGGCGAGTACCACGTCCAGTTCCTGCTCCAGCAGGGCTCCCAGGCCCACGCGCGGGCGACCCAGCAGCTTGGCCGCCAGTTCCGTGTCATAGACGGAACTGGGCATGAATCCGGCCTCTCGGAGGCAGGCAAGATCCTGGGTGGCCGCGTGGAGGATCCATGGCAACGAATTGACGAGCGACTGCAGCGACCCGTAGTTGGCCGTGGTCGTGGGATCGAACAGTGCGATGCCAGCGCCGTTGCGGGCGAACTGCAGCAGATAAGCGCGCTGGCTGTAGCGATAGCCACTGGCACGTTCGGCGTCCACTGCCAGCACGCCGCTACCGCTGTGCAGTTGCTGGGTGATGGCCAGAATCTGATCTGCATCCACCGCCACCTGCGGCACGCCACCTGCGGGGGCCGTGTGCGTGACTTCCCGTGGTGCTTCTGCAACCGGCTCGACGGGGACGGACTCCTCGAGGCTCATGGGCGTCTGGGCAGCGACTGCACGCCGTCGCCGAGAGGGATGAGGCCGGCGGCCGTCGCCAGCAGATCGCACCAGGCGAGCACGCTGGAGGCAGCCTGTGCTGGGGCGACCGTCCACGATGCACGGATCTCGATGGCACCTTCCGCCGGCCGGCCGGCGATGTCACCGAAGGATTGCGAGCCACTGCGGCTCACCGTGCCGGAGTGTGCGACCACCTCGGCGTCATGGCGGGCGATGGCTTCCAGCAGCCAGTCCCAGCCCACTTCCAGGAGGAAGGGATCCACCGCCAGTTCCGGCTCCAGTGCCGCATGTACGAAGACCACCACTCGCGTGTTGCCGAGCCACTCGGACTGGCCTCCTGGCTCATGGAGCAGCACGAAGCGCCCGTGCGCGAGTTCATTGTCATGGTCGTCGAGAATCTCACCGTTGATCGCCAGCCCGTGCGCCGCCAGGCGCACCGGCGCGGGGACGTCGTCAAGGGCGATCTCCGGGCGGATGATCCGTGACCGGCGCGCTGCATCAATGGCGGCTTCGATCTCCGGCCACGCGTCGCGAGCAGCGGGGATCGGCTTCATCACTCAAGGGTATGGGTGGCGGAGTCCCAGTTGCCCGAGGACGCGCCGTAGGCTGCCCGAATGGCTGCCCTCCTCGCCTTCGCATCCAGCATGGTGTGGGGTATCGGTGATTTCTACGGCGGAGTCCTATCGCGCAGGCGCGATGCCATCGCCGTAGTCGTAGCCATGCAGACCTTCGGCCTGATCACCGTCCTGCTGTGGTCGCTTGCCACCAACGCCTGGGAGATAGGCCCCTTCATGTGGTCGGGCCTGGCCGCAGGAATCAGTGGCTCCCTGGGGTTGATGGCCTTCTATCGGGCGCTGGCCATCGGCACCATGGGTATCGTGTCGCCCATCGCTGCCCTGGGCGTGGTGGTGCCGTTGATGTACGGGCTCACCCGGGGCGAACAGCCCTCGACCCTGCAGTGGCTGGCCATTGCCATTGCCATCCTCGGAGTGCTCGCAGCCAGTGGTCCTGAGCTCAGCGGCGGAGCGTCACCACGTCCCCTGATCCTGGCCAGTATCGCCGCCGCCATGTTCGGGGTGGCGCTCGCCTTCATGGCAGCCGGCGCCTCCAACTCCGGCGGCTCTCCCACCATGACCGTGCTCACCATGCGCGTGGTGCAGGTGGCCATAGGCAGTGTGCTGTGGGTGCGCTGGCGCGGCTTCGGTGGCCTGACCATGCGCGACCTGCCGTTGGCGGCACTCACCGGTGTGTTCGATGTCGGTGCCAATCTTCTTTATTCCGTGGCCGCCGCTTTGGGCCCGGTGACTATCGTGGCGGTGCTCGGCTCCTTCCCGCCCGTTGCCACTGCGCTGTTGGGCCGCATCCTCTTGCATGAGCGCCTGAAGCCCATCCAGTACGCAGGCATCGGGCTGGCACTGCTGGGGGCCGCAGGAATCAACGCCGGTTGATCCGTTCGAAGCGCGAAACGGCGAATTCCTGGCCGACATGCCGTTCAACCAGCTGGAAGTCGCGGAGATCGAAATCGAAGGTCGCTCCGCCGTCGCCCGTCATGGTGGGTGAATGGCTGAGCCAGACTCGATCGACCTGCTGTGAGAGTGCGGTGTGCAGCCGAATGCCCGCCTCGAGCAGCAGGCGCGGACCCAGCCCCGCTCGCACGGCGGCCAAGTCATCGGATGAATGCAGCACCACCAACTGCGGGGCCACAGCCAGCCCGTACTTGCGCCTGGCCGGCGCGAATTCGGCGCCCACGGAGAACGGTTTGTAGCCTTCGGCTGCCGCCGTTGCGGCGCCGACAAGTACGGCATCGGAGGACGCGCGCAGGGTGCGCAGCCAGTGCAGGTCCTCGGCGCCGCTGATGCTGCGCGACGAGTGATCGGGCCCGACGAGCTGGCCATCCAGACTCAAGACCAGCGACAGCGCCAACCTGGACGGCAACTTCAGCAAGGCATCGACGGTCGGCAGCCCGGGTTCGAGTTCCACGGAACAAATATGGCAGATTTCGCGCATGGCTTCCCTGGCGGATCGGCGACCCTCGCCGAGTTCTGCCAGCTTGCTGGCTGGTTTCGTGCCACCGCCGCACTTCGCCACCGCCAGTTTCGACTCCTATCGACCGCAGGATGAAACGCAGGCGAACGCCGTGCGCGAGCTCCGTGAATTCGCCAGGCTGCTGCAACAGCCGCGGAGACGCACACCATGGCGCAGGCCGCCTGCCATCAGGGGCCGCTATCTCGACGGTGGTTTCGGTGTGGGCAAGACGCACCTGCTGGCCGCATTGTGGCGGGAGGCTCAAGTGCCCTCCGCGTTCGGGACCTTTGTGGGCTACACCAACCTGGTGGGTGCACTTGGCTTCAGCGCGGTGGTGGATGCGCTGGCACGGTACCGCCTCATCTGCATCGATGAGTTCGAGCTCGATGACCCCGGCGACACGGTGCTCATGTCCTCATTGTGTGCGCGCCTGGTGGAGCGTGGCGTCACGCTGGTTGCCACCTCCAACACGCTTCCGGATCAGTTGGGGGAGGGCCGTTTCGCCGCTGATGATTTCCTGCGCGAAATTCAGGGTCTGGCAGCGCACTTCGAGGTGCTCCGCATCGACGGGGAGGACTACCGGCACCTGAACCTCATCGCACGTGTCGAGAGCAAATCTGAAGCCGAGGTCAGGGCCGCCATCGACGCCGATCCCACTGGCACGATCGATGATTTCGACACGCTGCTCCGCCATCTTGCAACGGTGCACCCGTCCGGCTACCGCGAATTGCTGCAGGGCATTCATGCCATCGGCGTGCTGAACCTGCACACACTGCATGATCAGGGTGATGCCCTGCGCTTGGTGGTGTTCGTCGATCGCATGTATGACCTCGACGTTGCGGCCCACACGCAAGGCGTGGGCCTGGGCGAGTTGTTCGCGCCGGAGCTCCTGCAAGGTGGCTACCGCAAGAAGTACTACCGCGCGCTGTCACGCCTGGCGACGTTGCACGCCTGACCGGTACGGCGTGTTCAGGACCGCCGAATCGCGCCCGGCCGCGCGTACCGAATCCAGGTGATCGCAATGCAGGCGACCGCCCAGAGCGCGCCGATCCAGAAGAAGGTGAGGGCGCCGAAGGTTGCGAGTCCCACGCCGAAGAAGAAGGGGCCGTAGGCGGCGATGGCACTGGTCCAGCCGATGACGCCACCGGCCTGGCGTCGCTCGAAGATCATCGGCATCTGCTTGAAGGTGGAGGCATTGCCGACGCCGGAGAAGAAGAAGAGCGCCACCATTCCGTAGAGGAAGCCGTGGAATCCGTCGTTGAGGGCGGTGGCTCCCTGGGTCACATCGGGGCTCAGGAAGCGCATGGTGTAGAAGATGCTGCCCAGGATGCCCAGGCCGGAGATGAAGGTCCAGATGCCGCCACCCATGCGATCGGTGAGGGGCGCGAAGAGCACGCGGGCACCAGCGCCCACCAGCGGGCCGATGAAGGCGTACTTCGCGGCGTCGGGCACGCTGTATCCGGCGATGAGCGCGTGCGTGGAACCATCGGTGAGGGTCTCGACGATGGCGGCGTTGCCTGCGCCGTAGAGATTCTTGATCATGAGGCCGAACTGCGCGGACAGCCCGGAGAATGTGCCGAAGGTCATGATGTAGAGGGCTGTCATCAGCCAGGTGTCGGTGTTGCTGAAGATGTCCATCTGCTGCTTGACGTTGGCTGTGACGGGCACGCTCTTGAGCATGGTCCACGCCAGGATGGCACCCACGATGACGAAGGGCACATACACGTAGGCGGCATTCTGGTACCACTGCACGCTGTCTAGGCCGGTGGCGGGGTTATGGAACTTCTGCGAGACGCCCAGCGCTCCCAGCATGGAGAAGCCAACGACCCATGGCGTGACGAACTGCACCAGGCTCACGCCGAAGTTGCCGATGCCTGCCTGCAGGCCCAGGGCAGTGCCCGACAATCGTCGTGGGAAGAAGTACGAGGTGCTGGGCATGAAGCCGGAGAAGGCGCCGCCTCCGATGCCGGAGAGGAAGGCCAGGATCATGAAGGTGGTGTACGTCGTTGAAGTGCTCTGGATGGCGATGGCCCAGCCCAGCAGCGGGATGAGCAGCAGCAGGCTGGTCAGGGTCACCATGCGTCGAGTGCCCATCATCGGAGGCAGGAACATCCACACCAGCCGCAGCGTGCCGCCGGCCAGGCCGGGCATGGCGGTGAGCCAGTACAACTGATCCTTGCTGAGCTGGAAGCCCAGTCCCTGCAGCTTGGGCGCAATAGCGCTGGCGAGGAACCAGGTGGCGAAGGCCAGCGTCAGATTGAAGGTGGTGATGACGAGCGTGCGCCAGGCCACTGAGGACTGCCAGCTGGTCTCGGGCTGCCAATCGTGCAGCCATTCTTTTCCGGTCCGCGTTGCCATGGCTCCCTTGCCTTCCCGGCGTACTCTCGAAGCGTCGTGCGATTCGACGTCGACGACAGGGCCGCTCGTCATCCGAGCGTGCACTGTGGCGCCGGCGCCCAGGACAAGTGTTCATAAGTTAGGAACTTAGGAATAGGGACTTCAGGCCGTATTTCTTTCGCGTCGAACTTGAGAATATAGGCCCAAGGTCCCGATTGGGAGGATGACCATGGTGCAATCGATCGACGACCCTTTCGTCGACCTCATGATTTCCGCGCGATCGCTGCTGACGCGCTCGGACATCTCCGATGACCATCGGGCCGTGTACCAGATCGGGGGTCGCGACGGTGATGTCTTCTACCGGAATCGTTGGTCCCACGACAAGGTGGTGCGCTCGACCCACGGCGTGAACTGCACCGGTTCCTGCTCCTGGAAGGTCTACGTCAAGGACGGCGTCATAACCTGGGAGACGCAGCAGACCGACTACCCATCCGTGGGGCCGGATTCCCCGGAGTACGAACCGCGCGGTTGCCCACGGGGTGCCGCCTTCTCCTGGTACACGTATTCTCCGACTCGCGTTCGCTACCCGTACGTGCGCGGCAAGCTGCTCGAGCTCTATCGCGCCGCCAAGGCGCGCTGTGGCGGTGACCCAGTGGAGGCCTGGGCCTCCATCGTGGAAGACCCACAGGCCGCCCGCGAGTACAAGTCACTGCGCGGTCGCGGAGGGCTCGTGCGCTCCAGTTGGGAGGAGGCGCTGGAGATCACGGCTGCGGCGCAGGTGTACACCATCGGCAAGTACGGCCCCGATCGCGTCGCCGGTTTCTCACCCATTCCGGCCATGTCCATGGCTTCGCATGCCGCCGGAGCGCGTTACACCTCACTCATCGGCGGGACCATGCTGTCCTTCTACGACTGGTACGCCGACCTGCCGATCGCTGCCCCGCAGATCTGGGGCGACCAGACCGATGTGCCGGAGTCGGCGGACTGGTGGAACGCGAGTTACCTCATCATGTGGGGCTCCAATATCCCCACCACGCGCACCCCCGACGCGCACTTCATGACCGAGGCTCGCTACAAGGGCCAGAAGGTCATCACCGTCAGCCCCGACTTCGCGGACAACACCAAGTTCGCCGACGAGTGGCTGCCTGCGCAGCCGGGTACTGATGGCGCCCTGGCCATGGCCATGGGCCATGTCGTACTCAAGGAGTTCTACGTCGATCGCCAGGTGGACGAGTTCACCTCCTACGTCAAGCAGTACACCGACCTGCCCTTCCTGGTCTCGCTGCGCCAACACGGGGACGGCTTCGTGCCCGACAAGTTCGTCACGGCTGCCGAGCTCGGCCTCGAGGGGGAGAGCGCGGAGTGGAAGCCGGTTTTCATCGACCAACGCAGTGGACAAGTGGTGGCGCCGCAGGGCTCGATCGGTTTCCGGCACAACGAATCGGGCATCGGCAAGTGGAATCTGGAGCTGGGCGAGCTTGATCCGCTGTTGTCGGTCTATGACAGTCGCGAGACCGCAGTGCCCGTCGATATGCCACGTTTCGACGGCATGACGGATTCGGCCGACGTCATCCGCAGGGGTGTGCCTGTGCGTACCGTGGGCGGACGCCTGGTGACAACCGTGTACGACCTGCTGCTCGCCCAGTACGGCGTGGGACGCCAGAACCTGCCCGGGCACTGGGGCGCCGGCTATGACGATGCCACCTCGCCCTACACCCCGGCCTGGCAGGAGGACATCACCTCCGTGCCTGCCGAGGCGGTGATCCGGGTGGCGCGCGAATTCGCACAGAATGCCAAGGATTCCGGCGGGCGTTCCATGATCGCACTGGGTGCCGGCACCAACCACTGGTACCACTCGGACACCATCTACCGGGCCATCATCTCCCTGGTCCTGCTCACCGGCTGCCAGGGCAGGAACGGTGGTGGCTGGGCGCACTACGTGGGCCAGGAGAAGGCGCGCCCCTTCACCGGCTGGGCCCAACTGGCCTTCGGCGCCGACTGGACCCGTCCCGCACGCCAGATGGCGGGCACTCCCTACTGGTACCTGGCCACCGATCAGTGGCGCTACGACGCCTTCAACGCCGAGGCCATCGCCAGCCCCTTGGGCAAGGGCTTGTTCAAGGACACCACCATGGCCGACACCCTGGTCAAGGCCACGCGCATGGGCTGGTTGCCGTCGTATCCCACCTTCAACCGCAATCCCATCGATCTGGTGGCCGAGGCGGAGGCCGAGGGCATCGACCCCAAGGACTACGTGGTTCGGGAACTACAGCAGGGACGTCTGCATTTC